>JALYYN010000246.1 GCA_030946525.1 Actinomycetota bacterium
CCCCCTGGGCTTCGCCGGCTCGGTCAGCGCCGGTGTGGTCAGCGCCCTCGGGCGGTCGTTCGCGGCCGGGTCGGGCAACCATGGACGGCTGGTCGAGAACGTCATCCAGACCGACGCCTCGCTGCACCCCGGCAACTCGGGGGGCGCGCTGGCGAACGCGTCCGCCGAGGTGATCGGGATCAACACCGCCGTGGTCGGGCCGGGCGTCGGCCAGGGCCTGGGCCTGGCGGTGCCCGTGAACGCCACCACCCGCGGCATCCTGTCGGCCCTCATGGGCGAGGGCCGGGTCCGGCGTGCCTACCTCGGCATCGCCGGTGGATCGAGGCCGCTGCCGCCCCGGGCGTCCACGGCCACCGGACGCGAGCGGGGGATCGAGGTGCTCACCATCGTCGAGGGCAGTCCTGCCGCTCGGGCCGGGCTGCGGCCGGAGGACCTCCTCCTCGGCGTCGACGGCTCGCCGGTGACCAACGTCGGCGACCTCCAGCGCCTGATGACCGGCGACCGCATCGGCCGTACGGTCCCGGTGGAGGTGTTCCGGCGGGGTCGGGTGGAGACGGTCGACGTCACTCCCGTCGAGCTGGCGGTCAGCTGAAGCTCAGGCAGGTGACCCGGGGACCGGCGGCGATCGTCGACCAGGTGGCGCCGGCATCCTCGGACGCGTAGACGCGCCCGGCGACGGTGCCGAGGGCGGCGCGGTCGCCGTCGGCCACCAGGCAGAAGGTGTCGATGTTGCCGGGCAGTGTGCCGGGCAGGCCGATGGCCGTCCGCCGGAACGGTCCGTGGCCGTGCAGAGGGCGGCGGTAGACGGCGGCCCGGCGGCCGTCGGGCCCGGTCGACACCGACAGCAGGACCGTGTCGCCGGCCACGGCCACGGCGCGGGCGTAGGTGGCGTGCAGGCCGTCGTCCGAGACCGAGAAGCTGCGGCCGCCGTCGGTGCTGGTGGCCAGGCCGAAGGCGGTGGCAGCGAGGATGGTCCCGTCGGCGGCGGCCACGACCTGGTGGACGTCGAGGTCGGGGTCCAGCGTGGGCTCCCACGAGTCACCGCCGTCGGGCGAGCGGAGGATGCCCCCGACGTGGACGCTGGCGAAGATGGCGCCGGCCGGCGCAGCGGCGAGGGAACGGACATCGGGCGGTCCGCCCCACGGGGTGTACCAGCGGTCGCGGTCGGGGGCGTGCTCGAACGAGTCGACGCGGTGGCGGCCGGGAACGCGGACGAGGTGGCCTTCGGCGGTGCCGACCAGGGCGCCGTCGCCGAGCGGGAGCACGCAGGTCGCCGCCGGTCCGTCCATCTCCTCCACGACCGCCTGACCGTCCCACACCGCCCGGCCCTCCACGACCGCCCAGCCTCCGGCCAGCGCGGTGATGGCGCGGCCCCCGATCAGCGTGCCGCCGTCGTCCACCCGGTGCAGCCCGGCGATGCTGCCGACGAGCAGTCGCTTCACCGGCGGCTCGCCGTTTCGCTGGAGGTGGTGGAGCCGGTCATGGGTGAGGAATCAGCGCTCCCGACCCGGCGATCACCGGATAGGTTCCCGGGCATCATGGCGCAGCGCACGGCCACTGGGATGCACGGCCGGCGGATGGGCTGAACGGTGTCCGCGCTGGGCCGGTTGGCGCGAGGCGTGCTGCCCGGCCTTCGGCAGGTCCACGCCCAGGTCGCCCGCTACGCGGCGGCGTGGGACGAGGCCAATCAGCGTGATCTCGGCGTCGACGGGCCGCTGTGGGTGGTGCTCGGCGACTCGACGGCCCAGGGCATCGGCGCCCCGTCGTGGGCCGACGGCTACGTGGGCCAGTTGCGCCACGCCCTCGACGCCGGCTCCGAGCGGCCGTGGCGGGTGTTGAACCTCTCCCGGTCGGGCGCCCGCTCCGCCGACGTCGAGGATCGCCAGCTTCCGCTGCTGGACGCGCGGCCCGCGCCGCCGGCCGACCTGGTGACCTGTGCCATCGGGGCCAACGACATCGTGCGGAGGACGCCCTCGGCCGGGCTGGAGGCCGTCCTCGGGCGGATCATGGCCAGGCTCCCGCCCCGGGCGGTGATCGCCACGCTGCCCAAGGGCCTGCACGGCGAGCGGACGGAGGCGGCCAACCGGTTCATCCGGGCCGAGGCGCCCGGAGCCGGCCTGGTCGTGGCCGATGTGTGGGCGCACACCGGCCCGCCCTGGCACGGCAAGCTGGCCGCCGACGGCTTCCATCCCGGCGCCCTGGGCTACGCGGAATGGGCCGCCGCCTTCGCCGAGGCACTGGGCGTGGTGCTCCCGCCCCCGCCGTGAGGCGCTCGAACCGCGCACCCCCGCGACCCCGATCCGGGACAACCGCCGCATCGCCTCGGATCGGGGCCACGGACCATCGGGGAGAAGAACCCCGCAAGCCCCTCTCCCGGTGATCGTTCCGCCGCCTTGAGGTACATTGTAACCAACCGGTTGGTTACCGTCCACACAAATATGACCACTTCAGTCACGAACGGGGCCGGCCCCGCCTCCGAACCCCTGGCCGAACCGGATCCGCCCCACGCCACACCCGCGCGCATCCTCGACGCGGCCATCGAGGAGTTCGTCGAGCACGGCCTGGCCGGGGCGAGGGTCGATCGCATCGCCGAGCGGGCGGGGGTCAACAAGCAGCTGCTCTACCGCTACTTCGGCAGCAAGGACGCACTGTTCGATGCCGCCATCCGGGGCATGGTGACGCGCTTCGACCAGATCCGGCGCACGCTGCCCGACACTCTCGAGGAGCGGCTGCCGTACTACTTCGAGCGGGCGACCGATGACCAGCAGTGGGTGCGGCTCCTGCTCTGGGAGGCGCTGCACAGCGGCGAGGGCCCGGCGGTGAACGAGGACGAGCGAAGGGCACACATGCTGCGGGCGGTGGACAAGGTCCGCGCCGACCAGGCCGCGGGCATCCTCCCCGCCGACCTCGACCCCGGGCAGCTGTTCCTGTCCTTCCAGGCCCTCGCCGCCCATCCGTCGGCCTTCCCGCAGATGACCCGCTTCATCACCGGCATGAACCCGACCGACCCCGAGTTCCGCGCCCAGCGCAGCGAGTTCCTCCGGGCCCTCGGACGCCACCTCATGCCGGGGGCGCCGGCAACCGGCGGCCCGCTATTCGCCGGCGATGGAGCGTAAGGGCATCCTCGGCCCGTAGCGGGGGGCGGCTCCTGCGCCGGCCACGATGAGGCGGATGACCCGGCCGCGGTGGCCCCGCCACGGTTCGAGCAGCTCGAGCATGCGGGTGTCGTCGGCGCGGGGCTCGCCGGCGAGAGCCCACGCCACCTGGTTCGGGAGGTGGTAGTCGCCGACGCTGACCGCATCGGCGTCACCCAGGGCGACGAGAGCCACCTCGGCCGCCGTCCAGGGCCCGATACCGGGCAGGGCGGTGAGGCGCGTCCGGGCGTCTACCGGCGTCATGGCGGACGTCTCCTCCAGCCGGGCCGCGTAGGAGCAGGCCCGGCGGATGGTGTCGGCCCGTTTCCGCTCGACGCCGAAACGGTGGAACGCCCAGGACGGCATGGAGGCCAGGACCCCGGGTTCGGGGGGCAGGAGAAGCCCGGCGGGACCGGGTGCGGGCTCGCCCAGGCTGCGCAACATGCGGGCGTAGGACCGCCTCGCCTCCAGTCCCACCACCTTCTGCTCGAGGATGCTTGGGACGAGCGCCTCGACGACTGCGTGGGATCGGCTGATGCGCAGGCCCGGCAGTCGGTGGTGCAGGTCGCCGACCACGCCGTCACCGGGCACGAAGGCCTGCCCACCGTCGTCCGCGCCCACCAGGTCGGGGAAGGCGGCGAGGGCCCATGCCGAACCGGGGCCCCACGCCCGCATGGTGAGCGCGCCGTCGGTCGGGGCGGCGGTGAGGAGGGTGGTGGCCGGGCCCTCCGGCGTGCGGGTGGCCCGCCAGACGCCCCCCGGGCCGATGCGCATGCAGGGATCGGACCTCCCGCGCCGTAGCGGCCAGAGGGTCAGCCGCAGGTCGACGGGCAGGGCCGGGCGGATCGTCCGCGCCTGCGGCTCACCGGTCACGGACCGGCCTCCCGTTGCGTCCGCACGCAGCTGGCGGGCCGGTCACGGGAGCTGCAGGGACTTCACCTCGAGGTAGGCCTCGAGGCCGTGGCGGCCGAGCTCCCGCCCGTAGCCGGACTGCTTGACTCCGCCGAACGGGGCCAGCAGGTTGAACCCCCCGCCGTTGACGTCGACCATCCCCGCCCGCAGCCGCCGGGCCACGGACAGGGCCCGGTCGCGGTCGGCGGAGAAGACCCCGGCGTGGAGGCCGTAGTCCGAGTCGTTGGCCAGGCGGACGGCGTCGTCGTCGCCATCATGGGGGATCAGCGCCAACACCGGCCCGAAGACCTCCTGCCGGGCCAGAGCCATCCGGTTGTCGACGCCGGCGAACACGGTCGGGCGCACGAACCAGCCCCGATCGAGATGCTCCGGCGCGGCGGCGCCGCCGGCCACGAGAAGCGCGCCCTCGTCGACGCCGGCGTCGATCGCTCCCCGGACCCGGTCCCGGTGGGCCGACGTGGCGACCGGCCCGAGCGTGGTGGCTGGATCCAACGGGTCACCCAGGACGTACGACGCGACGACATCGGCGGCCAGCTGCGCGGCCTCGTCGTGGAGGTGGCGCGGGACGAGCAGGCGGCTCCATGCGATGCAGGTCTGGCCCGAGTTGAGCATGCACTGGCGGACGGCGGCGTTCACCGCGTCCGCCAGGTCGGCGTCGTCGAGGACGATGCTGGGCGACTTGCCACCGAGCTCCAGCGTCACCCGTTTCACCGTCTCGGCGGCCAGGGCGGCGATCCGACGGCCGGCCCGGGTGGATCCCGTGAAGGACACCATGTCGATGTCGGGGTGCCCGACCAGCGCCTCGCCCACAGAAGCCCCGAACCCGGTCACCACGTTCAGCACTCCCGGCGGCAGCCCCGCCTCCTCGGCCACCTCGGCCAGCACGAACGCGGAGAGCGGAGCCACCTCGCTCGGCTTGAGCACGACGGTGCAGCCCGCGGCCAGCGCCGGTGCGACCTTCGCCACCGCCTGGTGCAGGGGGTAGTTCCACGGTGTGATCGCAGCGACCACGCCCGTCGCCTCCCGCAGGACGAGGGAGCTGCCGATCCGCTCCTCGAAGCACGCGTCGCGCACGATCGAACCGTAGGAACCCATCACCATGGCCGGTAGCGCGGCCTGGATGACGGTGGCCATCGACAGGGGCATCCCGACTTCCCGGGCCACGAGGGAGCCCACGTCAGGGACACGGGCGCCCAGGCCCTCGCCGAGGCGCTCGACGACCTTCGCCCGCTCGTCGACCGGTGCCCGCGACCACTCGCCGAACGCGTCGCAGGCGGCGGCGACGGCGCGGTCGACGTCGACCGGCGTGCCAGCCGGGACCCGGCCGATGACCTCCTCGGTGGCGGCGTTGCCGACGTCGATGAACCCGTCCCCGTCCGGCCGAACCCACCCGCCGCCGATGAAGAGGGCGTCTCGCAGGATCACGTCATCGACGATAGAACGAACCGGCCCGTGTTCTGGACGCTTCCTGACCGGCGGGTTCATAGGATGAGCCGGTGAGCCTCCTCCGCCGTCCCGTCGTCCTCATGGTGATCGGTTTCGTCGTCCTGGCGCTGGCCGGCGTGACCTTCAGCACCCGCCACACGGGAGGCGCGGTCGCGCTGTCGCCCGACCTCTGCTCCTTCCCGCCGTGCCGGGCTGCGTTCAACCCCGCACCGGCGCGCGGCTACGAGAGCGCCTACGTCGTCGCCGACCCCAAGAACCCCGACCACGTCGTCATCACCGACACCGACATGCTGGACAACCGCTGCGGATGGCACACCACCGTCGACCGGGGCAAGGACTGGACCGACGGGTTCTTCGCCCTGCCGCCGGGCTTCGTGGGATGTCGGATCAACGCCGCCGCCGGCGGCCACGTCCCCAACGGGAGCGTGCAGATGGGGCCGTCCGGCACCATCTACAGCGTCTTCGGCTCGGCCAACCCCGACGAGGCCAAGGGCGACCAGATCATGCTGGCGAAATCCACCGATGGCGGCAAGACGTTCGCCCCAGCCCAGTCGGTGGCCAAGCCGCCGGCGCCGGAGATGGGCCTCGGCCGGCCGCTGATGACGGTGGTCGCGGGCCCGACCGGAGACTCGTTGCTGTTGTCGTTCTGGCTGTGCCACCCCGGTTCGACCGGGGCCGGTACGGCGTGCGACGGCGCGCTGTTCGCGCGGTCCGACGACGGTGGAAACAAGTTCTCTCCGCCCGTGCTGGTCAACGACCCGCCCGCCGGCCAGAACCCGTCCCAGCCGGTCATGGACAACGACGGCATCGTGTACGAGACGTTCCAGCGGCGCTTCGCCGACGGGCCCGTCGACCTCTACGTCGCCAAGTCCACCGACGGCGGCAAGACCTTCACCCAGGGCTTCATCGACCGCCAGATCCAGATCGGTATCCAGTACGACCCGGCCAAGCTGGCCTTCGACCCGAAGACCAACACGCTCTACACGGTCTGGAGCGACAGCCGGACGGGTCGCCAGCAGATTTTCTTCCGCAAGTCGATCGACAAGGGGGTGACGTGGGGCGACAAGGCTGTCCTGCTGGCGCCCGACGCCCAGTTCTCCGGGAGCAGCCGATCGCCGTCGATCTCCCTGGCGCCCGACGGGCGCATCGACATCGTCTACTACCACACGGGTCCGGCGGCGGAGGTGGCGAACTTCGACGACGTCTACTGGAGCTCCTCCACCGACGGCGGCGACAACTTCACGACCGCCCGCCAGGTCAACGACATGCCGATCGACCGGACCAAGGGCTACTCGGGGCCGGCCGGGTCCCTCGGCCAGGTCGGCAACCACTACCCGCCGACCGTGGCGTCCATCGACGGCGCCGCCTTCGTGGTGTGGAGCGACACCGTCAACGGCGACGCCCGGACGAACAGTCAGGACACCATGCTCCGCCGCATGCCCGTCACCAGCGCCGCGCCGCCGCCGTAAGCCCCGCCGGCGAGTCGGCGCAGCTCAGCGCTGGTGCTTCGGGCAGGACCATGTGGTCCGGCCGCCCACCGTGCGCCGCACCAGGGGGGTGCCGTCCCTCGGGCACATGCCACCCGGGCGGCGCTGCGGCTGCAGCTCGCCGGTGTGGGAGCCCCCGCCGGCGATGAAGCCGGTGAGCGATCTGATCAGGTGCTCGTGGAGCCGGCCGATCTCGGCGGGCAGCAGCGACTTGGCCGGCCGACCGGGGTCGAGCCCGGCCTGGTAGAGGATCTCGTCGGCGGCCAGGTTCCCGATGCCGGCGAGGCGGGCCTGGTCGAGCAGCCGGGCCTTCAGCGGCGCCTGGCTGGTGGACAGGGCTCCGGTCAGGTCCTCGGTGGTGACGGTCAGCGCGTCGGGCCCCAGCCGGTCCTCGGGCGGGTCGAGCTCCACGCCGCCGAGCCGGCGGGGATCACGGATGCGCAGGTCGCCGCCGTCGGTGAAGCGGATCCCGAAGCGGTCCCACCGCTCCAGGTCCTGCCCGCTGGTGTAGAGCAGCTCGTCCACGCCGGCGGTGCCGTCGACCAGCAGCCGCCCGCTCATCCCGAAGCGCAGCCCCAGCACCGGCCCCTCCCGGTCGGTGTCGAGCAGGAGCAGCTTGCCCACCCGGCGGGCGTCGACGAGGCGCCGGCCCACGAGCGCGTCGGACAGCACGGACGCGGTGAGGCCGCCCCGGAGGTACCAGGCGTCGGGGGCGACCACCTCGTCGACCCGGCGCCCGAGGGCGCCCGCGGCGAGCCGCCGGTAGGCCTCGACCTCGGCGAGCTCAGGCATCCGGCGACCGTACCGCGCCAGCTCCTCGGCCTTCTGGCATGAAAAACCCCGGCAATCACCCCGGATCCGCATGCCAGAACGGAACTGTCGCACCCTTCTGCTGTAGTACGCGACGTGAAGGTCGCCGTGTCGATGCGGGAAATGGCGGAGCGCCAGCACGGCGTCGTGTCCCGCGCGCAGGCGCGAGGGCTCGGGGCGAGCGAGGACGTGCTCCGGAGCTGCGTGGCGTCGCCGGACTGGGCGTTGCTCACGACGCAGGTGTTCCGCCTGGTGGGTGCGCCGCGGACCTTCCGCCAGCGGTCCATGGCGGCCGTCCTGGATGCCGGCGCAGCAGCGGCGTCGCACGGGACCGCGCTCGCCCTGTGGGGCCTTCCCGGTCCGCGCCCGGTCACCCTCGACGTGTCGCGACGACGCGGTGGGACCACACGACTGTCGACCATGGCCAGAGTCCACACGCCTCGCCTGTGGCCGCCGGGCCACGTCACCACTGCCCACGGGATCCCGGTGACCACCATGGCTCGCACCGTCTTCGACCTGGCCGGAGTGCTGCATCCCGGCCGCACCGAGCGGGCGCTCGACAACGCCCTCGCCCGGCATCTCACCAGTCTCCCCGCGCTCCGGGCTGTGACCGGGGAGATGGTGGGACACGGGAGAGCCGGCAGCGCGCTCATGCGCCGTCTCCTCGCCGATCGGGAGGGCAGCTACGTGGCTCCCGAGAGCGGCCCGGAGGCCCGGTTCGCGTCGATCCTCGCCGCCGCCGGTCTTCCCGTGCCTGCGCGACAGCTCGATGTGGGAGGGGAGCGATGGGCGGGCCGGGTCGACCACGTCGATCAGGAACGCAACCTGGTTATCGAGATCGACAGCGACCTCCACCACACGACCTTGACGGACCGCGCCGCTGACCGGCGGCGCGATCAGGCCCTGCGTAAGGCGGGGTACCGAGTGGTCCGGGTCACCGAACAGCAGATCTGGTACCGCCCGCATGAGGTGGTCGAGGCTCTGAAAGCATCCTGACGCCCCCTACAGTGGGCGCCATGGCCCGGGAGATTCTCCAGTGGAAGCACCTCTACTCGGAGGTCGTCACCTCGGGCCTGTGCACAGGCTGCGCGGGCTGCGTGGTCGCGTGCCCCCACGACGTCCTCGGCTACGACGACAGTGAAGGTGTCTACAAGCCGTTCCACCTGGAGGAGGAGCTCGGCCCGGCCGACTGCGGCCACGGCGAGAAGGGCTGCACCTCCTGCACCCGGGCCTGCCCCCGTTTCCGGAGCTGGGAGACCGAGATCGACACCCACCTCTTCGGCCGCACCCGACTGCCCGAGGAGGTCGACGGCATCTCCAAGGACATCATCCTGGCCCGGGCCGCCGATCCGAAGGTGCACGAGCTCGGCCAGGACGGCGGCCTGGTGTCGGCCATCCTGATCTGGGCCCTCGAGCACGGCTACATCGACGCCGCCCTCGTCTCCTACCTGGAGGGCGACGGCACGTCGTGGAAGGCCATCCCCGGTGTCGCCCGCACCCGGGAGGAGGTCCTGGCCGCCGCCGGGAGCCGGTACACCTACTCGGCCAACACCATGGCCTACGCCGAGGCGGTGGAGAATGGGGCGGAGAAGCTGGCCCTCGTGGGGATGAGCTGCCAGTCGTCGGTGCCCCCGGTCATGACGGTGCGCAAGGCGGGCAAGCCGGCCCGTCGGTTCGTCCTCAACATCGGCCTCCTCTGCTCCAAGACCTTCGACGACGCCATCTTCGGGGAGCTGTTCGAGGCCAAGTACGGCCTGCGCAAGCAGGACATGGTCAAGATGAACATCAAGGGCGTCTTCCAGATCTGGATGCGCGACGGCGCATATCACGAGATCCCGCTCAAGGAGTGCCACGCCTGGACCCGCGAGGGCTGCAAGCTCTGCCCCGACTTCGCCGCCGAGCACGCCGACATCTCCACCGGCGGCATCGGGGCGTTCAACGACTGGACCCTGACCATCATCCGCACCGACATCGGCCGAGAGATCATGGTCAAGATGCTCCAGGACGGCACCATCGAGGGACGACCCGGCGACGACGACCCCGGCGCCATCGCCCTCCTGCGCAAGCTGTCGTCCCGGTCCCGCAAGCGCTGGCCGGAGACCGCGGTCCCCGCTCCCCGCCTCATGCCCGCTCCGGTGCCCAAGGTGGCGGCGCCATGACCGCCCGCGAGTTCGCCGTCACCTGGGACTACCGCTGACCCTTCGCCAGGAA
Source organism: Actinomycetota bacterium (assembly GCA_030946525.1). Lineage (GTDB taxonomy): Bacteria > Actinomycetota > Acidimicrobiia > Acidimicrobiales > AC-14 > CADCTB01. The sequence goes on from JALYYN010000246.1 coordinate 10,001, forward strand.
CTTCGCCGAGCACGTGCTGCTCGGTCAGCAGGCGGCGGGCGACGAGTGGGACGTGCGGTGGCTGGGGTTCTCCCTGAACCAGACCAAGGTTGCGGAGGGAGAGACCGACGTCTGGGACGACCCTGAGCTGGCCGCCACACGCATGGCCGTCGAGGTGGGCATCGCGGTGCGGGACGGCTGGCCCGACGCCTTCCCAGCCGTGCACCGGGCGCTGTTCGCCGCCCGTCATGACCAGGGCCTCGACATCCGCGAGCACGATGTCGTGGCCGACGTGCTCACCGCCCAGGGCCTGAACCCCGACGAGGTGTTCAACGAGGTCCTGGG
>JALYYN010000273.1 GCA_030946525.1 Actinomycetota bacterium
GGCGACTTGCGGACGTCACCGAAGGCGTCGTGGCCCTCACCGCCACCGCCGAGGCGGACGCCGCCCGCACCGAGGCGTTCGAGGAACGTGTCCGCACCGCCATCACCCGCCTCACCGAGTCGGTCGAGGAGCGCCTGGCCGACTCCGCAGCTCGCCGCCTGGCCGACGTGGAGGAGCTGCGGGCTCAGATTGATTCGAGCCTCGACCTGGGACGGGATGCGGCGGTCGGTGCGTTCCGGACCGAGTTGCAGCGTTTGCTCGACGGCCGGCTCCAGGAGGTGGCCGCCGAGGCGGCGCGGGCCACCGACGGCGTGCTGGCACTCACCGCCGCGACTGAGGCCGACGTCGCTCGTACCGATGCCTTCGAGGAGCGCGTCCGCACCGCCATCGTCCGCCTCAGCGAGTCCGTCGATGCCCGCCTGGCCGCGTCGGGGACCGACCGGAAGGACGCGCTGGACGCCTTCCGGGCCGAGCTGAGCTCGGCGCTGGAGGAGCGTCTGGAGCGCGTCACCGGGCAGACGGAACAGCTCGCAGAGGGCCTGGCCGCGATGTCGACTGCGGTCGAGGCGGAGTCCGGCCGCAGCAAGGCCTTCGAGGAGCGGATCCGGGCCGTCGTGAGCCGGTTGACCGAGTCGGTCGAAGCCCTGGCGACCACGTCGACCGCCCGCCCGGGGGAACTGGCGTCGCTGCGGACCGAGTTCGAGGCGGCCCTGGACGCCCGCTCCGAGGCCGTCGCCCGACAGGCCACCGAAGGCCTCGCCGGGATATCGGCGTCGATGGAGGTCCAGGCGAGCCGCTTCGACGTCTTCGAGGAGCGGGTGCGGGCGGCCGTGGCCGGTCTCACGGAGTCGGTGGACGCCCGGCTCGCCGACGCCACCGCCGGCCGGCAGCACGAGCTGGAGGTGGTACGGCGCGAGGCGGCCGACGCCGTCGCGTCCCTGGCCGCGTCGCTCAATGACGAGACGGCGAGGGCGGAGGCGTTCGAGCACCGGGCCCGCGCCGCGATCGGTCGCCTGACCGAGTCGGTGGAAGCCCAGGCTGCCGGTGGGTGGAAGGATGAGCTCGACGCCCTCCGTACTCAGCTCCAGGGCGCACTACCCGATCAGCTCGCGGGCAGGGTCGGGGAGCTGGTCGACGCCCGCGTGGCCGAGGTCGTCGACCGGCGGCGGGCGGAGATCGAGTCGCTCCGGGCCGATCTGCAGGGCGCACTCGGTCAGCAGCTCACCGAGGCCCGCACGCAGATCGCATCGGCGGTCGCCGGCGCCAACAAGCGTTTCGTCCGGGCCCACGAGCAGCTGAGCGAGCGGATCGACGTCCTGACCCAGCGGGCGGTCAGCTCGTCCGAGACCGTCGACGGCCTCGTCACAGCCGCGCAGGGCGACGCCCAGCGGCTGGCGGCGCTGGAGCAGCATGCCCGTGGGACCGACGACCGGTTGGCCCGACTGGTCGAGGCCAGGGTCGCCGAGATGACCGCGGAGGCCCTCGACGCCCGGGTGGACGCCCTGCGGGCCGAGCTGGCCGATGCGACGACGGCCCGGCTGGCTGGGGCGCGGACCGAGGTCGCCTCGGTCGTGGCGGCCGCGGCCGACCGGACGCTGGCCGTGGCCCGGCGTGAGCTTGACGAACGGGTCGCCGAGCTGGCCGGGCAGGTGGCGGCGGCCTCGTCCAGCCTGGAGGCGGTGGCCGGGACCCTGGCCGCCGAGGAGAGCAGGGCCGAACGGTTCGAGACGCGGGCTCGCCAGTTCCAGGAGCGGTTGTCCAAGGCGGTGGACGCCCGGTTGGCGGAGACAGGGGGCGACCGGGGGCCGGAGATCGCCGCCCTGTCCGCCGAGCTCATCAAGCTGCGCTCCGAGCTGGCCACCGCAGCGGCGGCCCAGGCCCGGAAGGCCACCCGGACCCAGGAGCAGCTCAACAAGGGGATCGACGACCTCGGCGGTCGGGTCGAGGAGCTGGCGGCCGCCGTCGCCGCTGCGGCATCGGCGGAGAAGGGCGCCCTCGCCCCACTCCGCAGCGACGTCCGCCAGTTGCAGGCGCAGGTCTCGGAGCTGGCGGAGGCCATGGCCGAGGTCGGCCCGCGCCGCCGGGCGAGGGCCGCGCCTCCGGAGCGGTCAACCCCGGGCGTTCGGCCGGCGGCCCGCCGGGCGGCGACCAAGGCGGTGCCGGCAGCCAAGCGGGCGTCCCGGGCGACCAAGAACGGTCAGTAGACGATGACCGACCGGGCCACCTCGCCCGACCTCATGGCCGTGAAGGCGTCGTTGACCTCGGACAGGTCGATGCGCCGGGAGACCAGCTCGTCGAGGAGCAGCGCACCGGTCCGGTAGAGCTCGACCAGTCGGGGGATGTCGCGGCGGATGTCCGAGGAGCCGTACCAGCACCCCTTGATGGTCCGTTCCTGGAGGACGATCCCCAGCATGGCGGGCAGGGTGAGCATGACGTCGAGCCGGGGGATGCCGACCAGTACGGCCTGCCCTCCCCGGCGGGTCATGTCCACCGTCTGCTGGATGGTCGCGCCCATTCCCAGGGCTTCGAAGGCCACGTCGGCGCCCCGCTGGCCGGTCAGGTCGCGCACCGCGTTCACCGGATCGACCTGGGAGGCGTCGACGACGACCGTGGCGCCGAAGGCCTCGGCCTTCGCCAGCTTGGCCCGGTTGACGTCGACGGCGACAATGGTCGTCGCACCGGCGATGCGGGCCCCCTGGATCACGTTGAGGCCGACACCGCCGCAGCCGACCACGGCCACGGCGTCGCCGGGCGTGATGGCGGCGGTGTTCAGGGCGGCGCCCACGCCGGTCAGGACGGCACAGCCGAGGAGGGCGGCGATGTCGAGGGGCAGGTCGTCGGGCACCCTGACCGCCGAGGTCGCCGGGATCACCGTGACCTCCGAGAAGGTGCCGGTCGCGCACATCTGGAACAGAGGGGCGCCGTCGAGGCGGAGCCTGGGGGTGCCGTCGAGCTGGCCACCGGCCAGGAGGACGACGTCGGAGGTCTGGCAGAGCTGCGGCTGGCCCCGCCGGCAGAAGAAGCACTCGCCGCACTGCGGGACCCAGGAGACGACGATGTGGTCGCCCGGGCCCAGGCCCGTCACACCTTCACCGACCTCCTCCACGACCGCCGAGGCTTCGTGACCGAGCACGGCCGGCATGGGGATGGGCATGGTGCCGTCCTGCATCGAGAGGTCGGACCGGCACACTCCGCAGGCGGCCACCCGGATGCGGGCCTCTCCGGGTCGGGGGTCCCCGACCTCCACGTCGTCACGGATCACAAGCGGTCGGTCGAGTCCGGTCAGCACCGCGGCCCTAGGCATTGCGCTCCTCCCTGTCGGCCGCCCGTACGCCGTAGGCGATCACGATCGACGGTGCCAGGAGGGCCGAGCCGGCGGCGAGGCAGCCGATGACGATGGTGGTCATCACCGGTTTGAAGGTGGTGGCCATGCCCAGGATGAAGGTGGCGATGGCGACCAGCCACAGGCTGTAGCCGACGCGCTTGCCGCTGCGCGCCAGGCGGCCCATCTGGGCCCGCCGCAGGAGGATCGGGTCGGGCTGCGGAGGATCAGGCAAGACGGAGATGGTGTCACTAAACCCGGGCCCCGTTCCCGCCGAAGATCTGTGGACCAGGCCGTGCCGACACCGGGGCGCGCAGGCGGAGGTGCACCGTGGGGGAATCGAAAGCGGGTCGGGCCACGGTAGGCGGCACCGGAGGTCGGGCGTCCCGGCCGCCGGCAGCGAGCGGCACGCGCTCACCCCGAGCGGTCGCGCCTGCGGCCGCCGCGCCAGCGCCCAAGCCGCCCCGGCCGGCGACCAGGTCCCGCAGCACCTCGGCGAAGGCGGTCGCCCCGACCGGTGCGGTCCCCCCGGCGACCGGGACGACCAAGGCGACCAAGCCGTCCACCCGGGCATCGGCCACGCCCGCCAAGGCCGCGAAGTCGACGGCCGCGAAGGCACCGACGGCCGCGGCGGGAACTGCCCCGGCCCGTCTGACGCCGCCGCGCCCTCGGCGCCCGGCACCGTCACCCGGCAAGGTGCGGACGGCCGCCCAGCCGCCGCCGGAGCCGACCTTCGACGCTGCGCCGGCACCGCCCCCGCCTCCGGTC
>JALYYN010000275.1 GCA_030946525.1 Actinomycetota bacterium
GGCGACCACCGCCGACGCCGCCGCCGCCACCCGCAGAGCAGCACCGAGGCCCATACGGGCCAGCTGCGGGTGGCCGACCGCCTCGATGGCCACGCCGGCGGCCATGAACAACCCGGCCTTGAGGGCGGCGTGGGTGGTGAGGTGGGCCAGCGCCGCCGCCGGGTAGCCGGCGCCGGCGGCGACGAACATCAGCCCGTACTGCGCCGAGGTGGAGGCGGCCAGGAGCTTCTTGGCATGGGTCTGCAGGGTGGCGACCACGCCCCCCACGAGGGCCGTCGCCAGCCCGATCCCGATCACCACGGGCCCGAACCAGGCGGCCCGGTCGAGCACCGGGTGCAAGCGGACAAGGGCGTAGGCGCCGGCCGCCACCATGGTGGCCGCGTGCAGCAGGGCTGACACCGATGTCGGCCCCGCCATGGCGGAGAACAGCCACGGCGAGAACGGGACCTGCGCCGACTTGGCCGCTGCGGCCAGCACCACCCCGGCCACGAAAACGTGGAGCCACCCGCCATCGAGGCCGGCCAGGGAGGTGTAGGAGAGCGAGCCGGTGGCGGCGAAGGCGGCGCCCGCAGCCGCGAACAGGCCGAGGTCGCCGAGGCGGGTGACACCGAAGGCGTGGGCTGCGGCCGCCGGCTTCTCGGACTCCCACCACTCGTGGGCGATAAGGGCCCACGAGCAGCCGCCGACCAGCTCCCAGCCGATCAGCAGGGTCAGCATGTCGCCGGCCAGGACGAGCAGCTCCATGGCCCCCACGAAACCGACGAGGGTGGCCACCAACCGGCCGAGTGCCCGCTTCTCCTCGTGGGCGCTGGCGTAGACCACGACCACCAGGGCCACCGCCGGCACCAGCACAGCCACCGTCGCCGCGGTGCCGTCGACGGCCAGGCGCAGTGTGAGCCCGGCGCCCCAGCGGTAGGCGGCGTCCGGCCGGGTCGCGGCCACCCATGCGGCCAGCGCGGTGACGGCGCCCAGTACCCCGGCCGCGGCCCCACCGAGGGCGACCCGTGACCGGTTGCGGAAGCCGAGCCAGATTGCCGGCCCGGCGAGGACGGGAAGCAGCGGGACGAGCCAGAGCATCAGCCGGCCAGCGACTCGAGGCCGTCGGTCATGTCGACCTGGCGGGCGCGGAACAGGGCGACGACCACGGCCAGCCCGATGGCCATCTCGACGGCCATCACCGCCATGGCGATGACCACGAGGAGCTGGCCCTTGGGATCGCCCCCGGCCGCGAACGACCACAGGCCGCCGGCCATCAGGATCACGCCGTTGATCATCAGCTCGATGCCCATGAGCAGCATCACGATCGACTGCTGGCCGAGGGCGCCCCACAGCCCGAGCCCGAACAGGGCGGCGGCCACCACCAGGACACCGGTGAGGTTCACCCGTGCCCGCCGTGGTGCATGTGGCCCGACGGCGCCGCTTCGGGCATGACGCCGGCCGGATACGTGCCGCCCACGGGGTCGAGCGTGGGCGGGAGCGATCCCTCGTCGCCGGCGGCCTCCCCGAAGCGGCTGCGGCGGCTCGACAGCACGACGGCGCCGATCATCGTCGCCACCAGGGCCACACCCGCGGTCTCGAAGATGAGCATGGATCGGCCCATGAGCTCGGTCCCCAGGTCGACGACCACCGGTGCGGCCCGCGGGAGTGGGCGGTCGGGGAAATCTCCCCGCCAGGCCACCAGCAGGCCGCCGGCGAAGGTGACCCAGCCCGCCACCGCGGCGAGCCGGGGCTGGTGGACCATATTCATCGGGTTGAGCCCGGCCGGATTCATCATGAACGCGACCATGAAGATGGCCATCACCGTCATCTCCACCGTCATCATGAAGAGCAGGGCGATCCCCAGGTAGGCGCCGCCCAGGAGCAGCAGGATGGCGCCCACATTGAGGAACGAGGCCAGCAGCAGGAACGTGGCCCGTACCATCGAGTCGGTGCGGAACACCCGCCACCCCGACGCCACCGCGGCCATCGAGAAGACCCAGAAGGCGATGCTGACCGTCACCGCATACCCTCCATCAGCCCAGGCCCACCATCAGCGAAGGCCCTCCACTCCGGCGATGGCCAGGTCGAGGGCGGCGAGGGGCAGGAGGACCACCCAACACCACGTCACGAAGCGCTCGGCCCGCACCCGGGCGAACAGGTGGCCGCCGGCCACCAGGCCGGACATCACGACCAGCGATTTCAGGACCATCCACACCGGCCCCGGCAGAAGCGGCCCCTGCCACCCGCCGAGGAAGGCGGCCGCGCTCATGGCCGAGAACGACGTGAGCATGGCGGCGCGGGCCACCAGCCACACCAGCCGGTGCCGGCCCGAGACCTCGGCGGTGGTGCCCCCGGACAGGTCGTCGCCGTCGGCCAGGTTCAGCGGTCCCCACGTGGTCGAGCCCAGGGCCACGATGGCGAACAGGGGCAGCCCGAGGGGCTGCCGCACGACGTTCCAGA
>JALYYN010000288.1 GCA_030946525.1 Actinomycetota bacterium
CACGGGCCACGGGCCAGGACGAGACGCTGGACCCGCAGCGGTGCGCGGCGATGCTCGCCGGCATGTTGCCGTGGGACGAAGCGCTGCGCCAGAGCGGCGAGTACGGACCGCGCGTCGATGTCCCCGACGACGCCGACGCCCAGACCAAGCTGCTGGCCTTCATCGGCCGCACGCCGTAGACATCGATCCAGGGACGGCGCCACCGGCGCATCGTCGAGGCGTTGGCGGCATCCGGCAGTGAGTCCTCGTCAGTCCTTGCCTCGACATCGGGGTCGGACTTCTGGGTTACTTGAAGGATGGCACGGAGCCAGCGACGCACTGCCCTCCTGTACGACGCGCCACTCTCCACGCGTGAGGACGTCGCCCTTCTGAAAAGCATGTTGCTGTTCGTCGACGACATCGCCGTCTTCTCGACGCCTGGAAACCGTTCAGGTCCCTCCGTGATTGACCCGCACCTGTCCGAACCGCTGGTCGAGCGCGGCCTCCTGCAGTTTGTGGACCCCCGAGACGTGACGTCGCCTCACACCGAGGTCATCGTGCGCGCCGCCCTGCACCGCGCCGTGATGGAGAATGCCGAGCATTGGACAGCGGCGGCTGCCAGAGGTGATTGGCATATCGAAGTACCACGGCTCCAGGGGCGCTTTTCCAGTCCTTTGTCCATTACGACAGGCGAGTTCTCTCCGGCACCCGACCCGGGCTCGCTCGAGCTCTTCAAGCTTCTCGCTCAAGAAGGAGTGCTCTTCCCCGACGAGTCGGCCGACGACGAATGGCTCTCGATTCCGGGAATCGCGTCCGTGGCGAATTCGATTCTCGCCCAAGCCGTCCGCGCAACGGCAGGCGAACAGGGCCGATTGATCGAGCCGGTCGCCACCCGAAGGGACGAGGCCAGAGTCTTCACCGCAATTCTCCAGGACGCCGTCGAGAATGTCGGTGCCTCGGACGTTGTCGCGACCGACCTCCCGGCTGTGTCACTCAACCTCGCCGAGGCGGGGCTGGACGACATCTTGGACTTCCGGGCCAGGTATCGGAGCGAGTTCCGCGCGTATGTTCTCGCCCTGCAAGGCCTGTTGGCACCACCGACCTCGCGCGACTTGGTCGACCGCAAAGCCGCCCTCGCCGATGAGGCGGCTGCAGGCACTCCAGCGGCGGCGCTGGACCAAGGTCGGGCCGCCAGTCAGCCTTGGCCTTATCGGCGCGACCTGGACCCTGGCGGCCGGGGATCTGCTCGGTGCTCAAATCGCGCGTGCCGCAGCCGGCTCCAAGCTACTGCGGGGCGGCCGGACACCAGTGACCGCGTACACGTACATTCTGCGGCCGGACATCGAGCTTGCCGGTTGAACCGATGGATTTCACGCCTCGACAGCGGGCGTCTACCAGCCACGCACGACATCGACGAATTGTGGCCCGCAGGCCCCTTGAGCCGGTGTCTGCCCGACCGGGCTTCTCTGGACACGACTGTCGGCGGCTCGTCGTGGATGCATGGCGCAGCCGGACCTGAGTTGCAGCGCCGGGGGCGTCATCGGGCACCCTGCTCGCGCCGTTCTCGGGCGGTTCGAGGGCCTCGCACCCGGGTCATGAGGACGCCGGGATCGAGAACCGGCACCGGGTTCCGGTCGATCTGGTCAGGCGACGGTCGAGGGTCGCAAGTGACGCGTCGAGAGACTCCGCGAGCGCCACGTACCACGCGTCGTAGGCGCTGACGCCACCCCGGAGTTCCCAGACACGGTTTGCGAATGGCTCGTACGCGAAGAGGCTGATCCGCAGTCCGAGGAGGTCGGCGTGGGCAAGGGAGGCCGAGTCCGCCGAGACATCGCCTAGGGCGACGGCCCTTCGCAGCACGTTGGCCACTTCCACGGGCAGGAGGTGCGGGGCCGCAAGGGCGTCGGACTCGAGCATGGATTCCGCCCACCTCCCGTCGGTCCCGCCGTCGATGAGCGCCGCAACCACCAGCGATGCGTCGACGACCAGGGTCACCGACGGTCAGCGTCTCGGTGTTGGAGGATTCGATCGGCCGGTAACTCGCTGCCGGTGCGCTGCTTCCGATCCCGAATCCGTGCCAAGAGGACATCAGGATCGGGGCGGCGCGAGAGTTCGATGAGCTCGCTCCGCAGGTACTCCTGGAGCGACCGCCCAGTGATGGCGGCACGGGCCGCCAGTTCGTCGCGCGCCTCATCCGGCACGTCCCGGATCGTGATCGAAGCCATAGATGCATTGTGCTGCTTCGAGCAGCGTTATGCAACCGTCGCGCGGCCGCAGACAACGGAGCAAGGGGGACGGTCGTCGTCGGGACGGTCTGGGGGACCGTCGTCGTGGTGGTGGGGGGACGTTCACATCCGGTCCGACCGCCCGGCAGACGACCTGGGCGATGATCGCCTCGGCCGATTGACCTGAGGGAAGGACGCCGCCGGGGCCCGACGAATACGGGCGTGGACCGCGTTGACCGTCATGCTGGCCGACCCTGTGACGTCGCTGTGCACTTGCTCGTTGAGGGTGACCGTTCCGATGCCAGGGACGTCGACCACCGTGTCGGGAGCGGGAGTGCCGTTCCCGAAGGGCTGGCCGTTGAGCAGCCCTCCCTGGATCACCGTTGTACCGGTCGACCCGTCACCGCTGGCGTAGCAGGCGCTCGCGATCGATGTGGCCGTGGCCATATCTGCGCCGGCATTGACGTTCTGGACCGCGGCCCGGGCCTCGACGAAGCCTGTATGGTCCTCGCCGGCCAACCTCCCCGCCGATGTCGCCACCGACAGCGCCCCCGTGGAGAACAATCCGGGGAAGCCGGCAAGGCTGGTGGCAGCCCCGGAACCGGTGAACGGCCCCAGCGCGGCCGGGGGCGACATTTCGTCGGCGGCGAGTGCGACCGTCGGTGTCGGGGGGATGGACCCCGAGGAACCCAGACACGATCACGCCGGTGGCCGGACCGAGTCGACATCCGCGGTGGCTGCGGGCGGCCGGAGAACAGCGGCCAAGCCGAGGATGAACTCTGCGGGCCGAACAATGCGCTGCTCACGCGCCAGGCCCGTCGTTCGCCCCGGCCGGCAACCGGTACACCGCTCGGGCGTTGTCAGCTCCCACCATGTGGACCATGCGCTCGGCGTCGGGCCTGGGCACGCGACCGTCGGCCACCCAGCCGTCGAGCACGCGACCGAAGCTGTCCCGGAACTGGGCGGCGCCCACCAGGTAACGCTCGGCCACCGCGCAGCCGTCGGTGGAGAACAGCAGCTTCCCGAACGGCGCGAGCTCACAGCACTCACCGACGACACGGTCGGCGGCGGCACCCAGTTGGCCGACGGTGAGGCCCACGTCGAGGTACACGTGCGGGTACACCTGGCTGAGCCATCCCGCCTGGCGATGGTACGGGTAGCAGTGCAGCAGCACGATCGGCACCCCGACGGCCTCGGCGGCGGCCAGGAAGGGTTGCAGCAGGGCCGG
>JALYYN010000296.1 GCA_030946525.1 Actinomycetota bacterium
CGACCGAACGTGACGCCACCTTCACTCTGGACGAGATCCTCGGCAACACGACCGAGCTGCCGATCGTCGAGCACACGACCGACAGCCATGGCCAGACCTTGGCCACTTTCGCCCTCTTCGACCTCACCGGCTACCGCCTGTCGCCGCGGATCGCCAAGCTCCCCGAGGCGCCGCTGTGGCGGCCCCACCCACCCAGCTACTACCAGCGGTGGCCACTGGCCGGCCCGCTGCTGGAGCACCATGCCCAGACCGACGTCATCGCCGAGCACTGGGACGACCTGGTACGCATCGGCGGCTCCCTCAAGCTCGGCTACGTATCGGCGGCGCTGCTCATCGCCAAGCTCCAGGCCGGTTCCCGCCAGCACCCCCTGGCGAAGGCCATGCTGGAGTACGGCAAGCTTCTGCGCACGCTCCACGCTCTGCGCTGGTTCACCGACGAGGCGTTCCGTCGCCGAATCGGCCGCCAGCTCAACCGGGGCGAGGCCACCAACGACCTCCGCCGCTTCATCTTCTTTGCCAACCGGGGCGCGGTCCGGTACCCCCACCACGACGACCAGACCACCCAGGCCCACTGCCACACTCTCGTCGTCAACGCCTGCGTCCTGTCCACCACCGGCTACATGGAGGACGCCATCGACGCCGAGGAGGCCGACGGGCATGAGGTCACAGACGAGGCCAGGGCCCACCTGAGCTTCGCCCACTTCGAGACCATCAACCCCTACGGGACGATGGTCTTCGACATTGCCGGCGTCCTCAAGCGGTCTCGACGGCCCCTTCGCCGCCCATGACGAGCTTCACCGCCATGACCATCCAGCGCCTGGCCGCCCACGTGGCCGATGAGGCCGATGCCGACCGCCGTTGGTCGCTCCTGCTCGAGTTCCTCGAGGAGTACGAGCACGAGCCAGGGAACCAGCGCCCATCGCTCCTCGAAGAGGAGCCTGGAGGGACCAACGATCCTCACTGGGACGCGCTCTTGGCCGGCATCGCCGAGTGGGTCGCGGCCCAGGACGGCTTTCCCGCACCGCCCTGGGTGGGAACCCCGGAACGCACGCTCAGCGACCCGTGGAGCCCGCACGAGCTCGCCACACTGCGACGTCTGGCCGCCGACCACGCCCCACAGGAGCTCCGCCGCCACGGTGTGCTGATCGACCCCTACGACCTGGCCCGGGCGTGAACGCCCCGCTTCTCACCAGGCGCCAGCTCCAAGACGCCCTGGAACGTCTTGCCCACCATCTTCACCGCCGGGGAGTCCACGCTGAGCTCTACCTCTTCGGTGGCGGGGCCATGGTCCTGGCCCACAACGCCCGGGAGGCCACCATGGACCTGGACACGGCCATCAGGCGACATCACGGACCTGTCCTCGCCGAGGCCCGGACCGTCGCCGAGGAGCTCGGTCTTCCGTACTGGTGGCTCAACGAACAGGCGACCTCCTACCTGCCCGCCGGGCAGGACGTCGAGGCCACGGTGGTGCTGGAGCGCCCTGGCCTCACAGTTCTCGCAGCGTCACCGCGCCACATGTTGGCCTTGAAGGTCCGGGCCGCCCGCCAGAGCGACGTCGCCGACATCGTTGTCCTCGCCCGTCTCGTCGGAGCGACCAGTGCCCAGGAGGCCGAGGGCGTAGCGACGGCAGTGTTCGGGGGCGAGCCCCTCAGTGAACGAAGTCGGGCAGTCCTGGCCGATCTCGAGGACGCTCTGCACGCGTCCTGATCGCTATCGGCAAGGACGCCTGACCGCGGCGTTCGTGTCTAATCCGTGTTAGTGGATGAATTGTTGGCCACTTTGACGCCGCTACTCAGATGACCCCCGTTCCTGAGCCGGAAAGCTCCTTAATTCGGTCCAGGAGGGGTTCTGACGGGCGATCGAGGTTGGTAGGCCGGATTGTGGCCGTCGGTAGCCCGAGATCGTCGCCCGGAGCGGCGAACGCGCCCGGATCAGGCGGCAACGGCGACAGGGGCCGATGCGTCGAACGCGCCGAGCACACCGAGGCGCTTGAAGTTGGCCACGGTGGCCGCGAGAAGCGCCTGCAGGCGCGTCTTTCGTCGGCCCCGGTAGCGGGCCTTGCGCATGCCGAGGTCCTGGAGGTGGTCGATCTTGCGCTCGACCTTGGACCGCCGACGCAACAGCGCCTTGGTCGCAGGGTCGGCCTGGGCCGTCCGGGCGGCGGCAATGCGGGCCTCGTGCACGCCGACCATGATCTGGCGGCCGCCCTTGGCCTTGGTGCAGTTGGCCACCAGTGGGCAGGCCGCGCAGGTGGCGGGAGCGAACACG
>JALYYN010000298.1 GCA_030946525.1 Actinomycetota bacterium
GACGACCCGGACCGCCTCGTCGGGCAGGGGGCCGGCCATCGAGGCCAGGACCCGGCGCATGTCGTCGTCGGCGAGGGCGGGGAGCACCAGGTGGGTCGAGGGCCGGCCCCGCCGCAGGGGGTGGCCCGCTGGCACCTCCTCGGTCCGGAAGGCGGCCACGAGCACCACCCGCCGGACGCCTGGCCCGGCCGTGGGATGGCTCCCCCAGTGGCCGACCAGCTTGACGGTGAGCTCGTCGGCCCACGGGCAGTCGTCGAGCACGATGAGCACGGCGGGGCCGGCGGTGCCCAGGGCGTCAAGGAACGTGGTCAGCGCCGGGAGGGAGCGCGCCTCGCCGTAGGCCTCCGGGCCGAGCGAGCCGGTGTCGGCCGAGCCGAAGATGGCGGCCAGGCGGGGGAAGGCGTCGATGACCGACTGGAGCTGCGGCCCGATGGCGTGGCGCAGGGCGGGGACGAAGGTGGCGTCGGCCCGGGCCCGCACCATCACCTCGTCGACGATCCCGTCGAGGACGCGCAGCGGGCGCTGGGCCATCTGATCGACGCCCTGGCCCCGCAGGACCCATATCCCCTGCTCGGCGCCCCGTTGGGCCAGCTCGTCCAGCAGCCTGGTCTTGCCCCCCCCGGACTCCGCCTCGACGAGCAAGAGGCCGCCGTCACCGGTGCGGGCCCGCTGGACCTCGGCCTCGATGGCGGCCAGCTCGGCCTCCCGGCCCACGAAGGCCGGGTGGGTCAGGGTGCGACGGTGGTCCAGGGCCCCGACGCCCACGGCCGGGGCGGCCAGGTCGGAGTCCAGGGCGGCGAGGATCTGGTCCAGGTCGACGAGCACAGCGCGTGCCGACGAGTAGCGCTCGGCGGGATCCTTCATCAGGAGCCGCTGCACGACCTCGTCCAGGGACCCGGGCACGACCACACCCAGACTCCGTAGCGGCGGCACCGGCTCGGTGATGTGCTGCCGGAGCACCTCCCCCACGGTCTCGGCCGCGAAGAGCGGGCGTCCGGCCAGGCATTCGAAGAGCACCGCGCCGGTGGAGTAGAGGTCGGAGCGCTCGTCGACCTCGTGACTGACCAGCCCGGCGGCCTCGGGCGAGGCGTACCGGGCCGTCCGCAGCCAGGACTCGGGCATCGACCCGTGGACCCGGGCCAGGTGGGCCACGCCGTAGTCCGTCAACGTGGCGGTGACGATCGCGCCGACCACCGGCTCGACGATCACGTTCGACGGCCGCACGTCGCGGTGCAGCACGCCGTGGCCGTGTGCAGCGGCCAGGCTCTCGACGACGCTCCGCCCGACGGTCAGCGCCTCCCGGAGCGTCAACGGGCCGGCCGCCAGGCGCTCCTCCAGGCTGACACCGGGGACGAAGGGCATGACGAAGTACTGGAAGCCATCCTCACGGCCCGCCCCAAGGAGCCCTCCGATCGGTCCCGACGTGCGGTCGAGGGCCGCCATCTCGCGCTCCAGCCGGGCGTTGCCCGCCGGCGTGTCCGGCCCGCTCATGGTGCGGATGACGACACGGGCGCCGTCGGCGAGGTCGGTTCCGAGCAGCGTGTCGCCCGTCGGACCGGCCTTCAGGCGGCGGACGGGCAGGAACCGGCCCCCGAAGGCGCCGTCCTGCCCGTCCGCCGCCGTTCCTATGGCCGTCTGACTCACCCCCCCGGGTATGGCGCCGCCCGGGGGCGGCCTTGCCGGTTCTTCCTTGTGGGTTATCGGACGGTGGGGGCGATTCCTTGAACGGCGGCCTCACCGGCGGCGGTTCGACCGCGACGGGCCGCCCGGCTCGTCGCGGACCGGTCAGCCGGCGGCGCAGGCCGGGAAGGCGGTGCCGCGACGGTTGTTCAGCCAGACGTTGGCGTCGCAGTTCTCGTTGTTGTCCAGGAGGTCGAAGGTGGGCCCGAATCTCGTCGAGGCCGGCGGCAGGACCACGTTGCCGACCGCGGTGTTGTTGCGGACGGTGTTCCTGAGCGAGCCGTTCCGGATGGAGATGCCGTTGTCGGCGTTGCCGGTCACCACGTTCAGTTCGACCAGGTTGTCGTTCGCCCCCCCGATCTGCAGGCCGATCCCGTTGCCGCGGCGGGCCGCCACGCGGTAGAAGCCGTTCCGGGTCACGATGTTGGCCCGGACGACGGTGAAGGTGTTGCGCACGAACAGGGTGATGCCGTCGAGGCCGTTGCCCTCCACCCGGTTGTTCAGGACGAAGTTGCCGGTGTTCCCCGGCTCCAGCCGGATGCCGATGTTGTCGTTGTTGACCACGTTGTTCGGCGTCCGGGCCTGGATGTTGCCCTGGACCACGTTGCCGTCGACCACGTTGCCGCTCGACACGCCGCTCGTGGCCCGCGGGTGGGCGCTGTCCACCTCGCTGTAGATGCCTATCCCGGAGTACGGCCCGTTGTTGACCGTGTTGTTCTGCACCACGTGGTTGTTCGTGGAGGACAGGATGGCGATGCCGTCCCCTCCACGGTTCGCCGACCCGGGGCTCTCGAAGGAGATGTTGTCCACGGCGGTCACGCCCTGGACGGTGTTGCCGGACCCGCCCTCGATCACGACGCCGACGTCGAAGCTGCGGACGGTCCCGTTCTTGACGGTCACCCCGGTGCGGCCGACGAGCACGACACCGCCCTTGTCGCCGCTCGCCGCCGTTCCTGAGACCGTGTGGCCGTTGAGATCGAGGGTGATGTTGTCGGCCCCGACGACGATCCCGTTGTTGGTGCAACCGGTGAGGTCGTTGTCGAGCACGGTGCTCTGCGTGACGGTCTGACCGCAGGCGAGCGTGGCCGCGCCGGCGACGGCGGTCCAGCCCGTCGCGGCGAGGACGGCGGGTAGGGCGACGACGACGATCTTGCGCAGCGAGGGTGTCATGAGGCGATGGTCTACACCAGAGCCGGCCTCCGGCGACGGGTGAACCCGGCCGCCTAGCGTGGGCGCCGGAAGGAGGGCAACATTCCGGCCCAGGAGGCCGGACCAATAGTATTCATTGGCCGACACGCCCGAAGGAAGTGTGGACCAATGACCGGTTCCTGGTACTGGTGTCTCACCCACGGTCGGGCCGAAGACGGGTCCAGCCCGTGCCCGCCCGCGGATCGCATGGGGCCGTACGAGTCCCGCGAGGCGGCCGAGCACTGGAAGGACCGTGTCGAGGCCCGGAACGACACGTGGGACAAGGAAGACAGGGAATGGAGCGGCGAGGACGGGTAGTCGCAGTCGTCGCGGGGATTAGTCGATCGGCGCCGGGGGGAACACCTTCCGTACACGACCGAGAGGAGCACTCCACATGGTGGACAACGCTGACGACCTGAAGGGCCGAGTGAAGGAAGCCGCCGGTGACCTCACCGACGACGACGACCTGAAGCGCGAGGGCAAGGTCGACCAGGCCAAGGGCAAGGTCAAGGACGTCGTCGACGACGTCGCCGACAAGTTCAAGAAGTAGCGGCGGCCCCGGAACCGGGGAACAGGGTGTAGTCGCCGGGTCCGTCATCGGAGGGCCTACCCTCCGGTGATGGACCTGGAGGCTGCCAAAGTGCGGGTGCAGGAGGAGGTCGACCGGAGGGCCGGCCTCCTCCTCGAGGTTTCGCACCGGATTCACGGCCATCCCGAGCTGGTCTTCGAGGAGCGCTTCGCCGCCGACCTGCTGGCGTCGGCCCTCGGCACGGAGGCCGGCGTCTACGGCCTGGACACCGCCTTCGAGGCCCGGACCGGCTCCGGTGACGGCCCGACCGTGGCCGTGATCTGCGAGTACGACGCCCTGCCGGGCATCGGGCACGGCTGCGGCCACAACGTGATCGCCGCCGCCGGCCTGGGCGCCGGCCTGGCCGCCGGAGCCCTGGCCGAGGAGGCCGGCGGCCGGCTCGTCGTGCTGGGGACGCCGGCCGAGGAGGGCGGCGGGGGCAAGGTCCTGATGGGGGAGCGGGGCGCCTTCGAGGGCGTGGACGCCGCCCTCATGGTCCATCCCGCCGGCGCCGACCTCACCGGGGCCGACGTGATCGCCATCGCCACCTGGCGGGTCGAGTACTTCGGGCGGGGGGCCCACGCCGCCGCCGCCCCAGACCAGGGCCGCAACGCCCTCGACGCCGCCGTCCTCGGCTACAACGCGGTGGCCGCCCTGCGCCAGCACATCAGCGCCACCGAGCGCATCCACGGCGTGTTCACCGAGGCCGGCGACAAGCCCAACATCGTGCCTGACCACACGGTGGCCGAGTGGTACGTCCGGTCGGCCACCCTGACCAGCCTGCAGGTGCTCAAGGCCCGGGTGCTGGCCTGCCTGGAGGGTGGGGCGGCGGCGGCCGGCTGCCGCATGGAGGTCCAGCCCACCTGCCCGGAGTACTCGGACCTGCGGACCAACCCGGCCCTGATCGACCTCTACCGGGCCAACAGCGCGGTGCTGGGGCGGCCGGTGGACACGCCCATGCCCGCCACCCGGGTGGTGGCCAGCACCGACATGGGCAACGTCAGCTACCTGGTGCCGTCGATCCATCCCATGATCGCGGTGGCGCCCCCCGACGTCGCCCTGCACACCGCCGAGTTCGCCCGCTGGGCCGGCTCCGAGGAGGGGGACCGGGCCGTACTCGACGGGGCCAAGGCCATGGCCATGACGGTCGTCGACCTGTGGCTGGGTGACGGCGCCTCGGAGCGGGTCCGCGCTGCGTTCGCCTCGGGACCGTAGTCTCCCCGTCCGCATGCACCCCTACGTCGTGGAGCGGTGGTCGGACGAGGAAGCAGACGTCCTCCGTCGCTACTTCACCAACCTGGACGGGCCCGTCTTCGCCCTGGTCAACCTGCCCGAGGTGGTCAAGGGCGCCCTGTTCGCCCGCTACTCCCGGTCGGCCAAGAGCCTGCGCCGGCTGTTCCTCGACGAGTTCGTGGGCGACCTTGACACCGACGGCGACGTCTCGATCGACGCCACCGTCGGCGTCAAGCGGGCCGAGGCGCTCTACGAGAAGATCTTCACCGAGTACGGCGACGACTCGGTGGCCCAGCTGGGCGGCGTCCACCTGGCCTGTGAGCAGGCCTCGAACGTCCTGACCAAGGTCCTGGAGTGGGGGCGGCTCATGGCCTACCTCGAGCAGTCCACCCGCTACGTGGCCTACGACGCCCGTCTGGGGGGGCGCTACCGGTACCACCGGGATCCCGCGGTGCTCGCCTCACCGCTCGGCACCCGGTACGTCTCCGATCTCGACCACCTGTTCGACACGTACCGCTCGCTCGTCCCGATCATGGGCGACTTCTACCGGGCCCGCCACCCCAAGGAGAAGGGCGACTCGGACTTCGTCTACCGCCAGGCGGTCAAGGCCAAGTCCTTCGACGCCCTCCGCGGCCTCCTGCCCGCCGCCGCACTGTCCAACGTGGGCATCTACGGCACCGGCCAGGGATATGAGCTCCTGCTCCTGCGCATGCGGGGCCACCCCCTCCCCGAGGCCCGGGCCTACGCCGAGCTCATGGTCACCGAGCTGCGCAAGGTCATCCCCTCGTTCCTGACCCGTCTCGACCGCCCCGACCGGGGCGGGGAGTGGACCGCCTACCTGTCCCGGACCAGCCAGGGGGCCGCCGAGGTGGCCGAGCGGCTGTTCGCCGGCGTGGAGCCGGCGCACCGTCCCCCGGTCACCCTCGTCGAGTTCGACCCCGAGGCCGAGGACAAGTTGCTGGCCGCCATGCTCTACCCCTACCTCGACCTGCCCGACGACCAGATCCTGGCCCGGGTGCGGACGATGTCGGCGGAGGAGCGCCGGGCGGTGGCCGACGCCTACGTGGGGGACCGGGTGAACCGTCGCCACAAGCCGGGTCGGGCCCTGGAGCACGTCTCGTACCGTTTCGACGTCCTCTCCGACTATGGCGCGTTCCGTGACCTCCAGCGCCATCGCATGCTGACCCTCCAGTGGCAGGCCCTCACCCCCCGGCACGGCTACGTCATGTCCCAGGACGTGGTCGACGCCGGCGCCGGGCCCGCCTTCGAGGAAGCCATGGCCCGCTCGGCCGCCCTCCACGAGGCCATGGAGCAGCCGTTCCCGGCCCAGGCTGCCTACGCCGTCGCCCTGGCCTACCGCGTGCGCTACTCGATGGCCCTGAACGCCCGGGAGGCGCTGCACATGCTCGAGCTGCGCACCGGGCCGGCGGGGCACCCCTCCTACCGGCGCATCTGCCAGGAGATGCACCGCCTGATCGCCGAGCAGGCCGGTCATCACGTCGTCGCCGGCCTCATGCGCTTCGTCGACCACCGCGAGGCCGACACCGGCTTGGAGCGCCTGGCCGGCGAGCGTCGGGCCGAGGCCCGCCGCACCCGACCCGATGCGCCACGGGACCAAGCCTCAACCTGAACTAGAGCCAGAAATATCGATGGCTCTGACCTGCGCCGACGCGCGAAGAGGCTGGTCGGAGCGTTGCCGGGGGCCTTGCGTGACCGAACCCCGCGCGCCATGCTCCGGATGTCCCGAAACGCCCCACAACCTTGGTCGTGGGCCTCGGCGCCGCCGTTCGTGCGGTGCCGCGGTAGGGGGCGTTGAAGGCAGGCGCGGGATCCGAGGGGCCCAGTAGAGAACGTTCTGATAACCCACCGCACGGTCCGGTCCGGCCATCGGACCGGCAGGTAGGGCGACCGAGCGGTACCAAAAGTCCCTCGGATCCCAATCGCCGCCCGATCCTCCCGGCGGCGGGACCGCATCGCCCGACGCGGCCAGCGTCGTCGTCTATGCTGCCGCCCCCGAACCCCCCCTTCTGAACGGAACGCGCCGCAATGGCTGACGAAGACGAGAGCCTCGACACCGTCGATGAGCCTGATGACCCCGACATAGTCGACCTCGAAGCCCTGGACGACGACGAGGACGACCTCATCGAGGGCGACGTCATCGACGTGCTGGAGGTCGATGACGTCGATGACGTGGTCGACGTGGTGGAGGACGTCGACGACATCGTCGTCGTCCCGGTCGCCGTGGTCGCCGTCCCCGGCGAGGAGGATGACGACGAGGAGGACGAGGACGACATCGACCCGGACGACGTGGAGGCCGGTCTCGACGTCATCCTGAAGGACCGCCTGGTCGTCGCCGACGAGGAGGAGGACGAGGAGGACGAGGTCCCCGACGCCGAGGACCGCGCCGAGGGCTCGACCAAGGTGCTGCCCAAGCGCCCGGGGGAGTTCGTCTGCCAGTCCTGCTTCCTGGTCAAGCACCCGAGCCAGCTGGCCGACCCCGTGCGGATGTTCTGCCGCGACTGCGTTTGACACCGGCAGCTGCGCCGCGAGGCGGCGCGTCCGACTAGCGGCCCGGCCGTCCTAGGCTGGGTTCCATGAGCACCCGCCAGGACCCGGCCGAGCAGCTCCTCGACGTCTTCGTCTACGCCCCGCTCGGTCTGGCCCTCGAGGCGGCCGAGCTCCTGCCCAAGCTGGCCGATAAGGGCCGCCAGCGGGTGGGTGGCAAGGTCACCGTCGCCCGGATGGTCGGCGAGATGGCCGTGCGCCAGGGCCAGCGGCGGGCCGGGAAGCTGGTCGAGCGCATGCGCGAGCAGCAGCGCACCGCCCGCTCCACCCGCCCCGCGCCCGACAGCCGGGGGCCCGACGGCCCGGCGCCCGGCAACGGCCACGGACCGGCAC
>JALYYN010000365.1 GCA_030946525.1 Actinomycetota bacterium
CGCTCGACGTACAGCGAGCGGGGATCATGGCCGAGGGCGTCGATCACCCCGTCGGGCCAGGGACGGATGGACAGGACAGAGACGGGGGAAGTATCGGCGGGGAGCAGCGAGACCGTGCTCATGCAGCCTCCAGGTCGGAGCAGGTAGGAAGGGGGAGGGAAGAGCCAGAACAACCTCATGCTGTTCCATGTAGTTTGAGTCTTTCGTTTCGACCCCGGGTTTGTCAAGGCCGGTGCCGTCTCGGGGTACCACCGTCCGTTCTGTGTGAGTTCGTGCACCGGAAATGTAGAATGAGTCACAGAGAACGGACCGGCGCCCGGGAATGTCGACCTGCGCGGTAGGGTTTCGTTCCTATGAACCCGGCAGTCTGAACCGGCTCTTCTCCCCGAGGATCGACACCATGCCCACGTTCCGAGACCTGCTCACCGAGGCCAAGGCCTCCATCCGTGAGGTCGACACCGAGGCGGCCGCCGCCGCCATCGACACCGACCCGGCCACCGTCGTGCTCGACGTCCGGGAGGCCGACGAGTACGAGCAGGGCGCCCTGCCCGGGGCGGTGCACATCCCCCGTGGCTTCCTGGAGAGCCAGGTCGAGAACCGCCTGGCCGACAAGGCCGCGCCGGTGGTGGTGTACTGCGCCGGCGGTACCCGGTCCGCGTTCGCGGCCCGGACGCTGGGCGAGCTCGGCTACACCGACGTGGTGTCGGTGGCCGGCGGGTTCAACAAGTGGAAGAACGAGAACCGGCCGTGGTCGACGCCCCGGACCCTCACCTCGGAACAGCGCAACCGCTACCAGCGCCACCTGCTCCTCCCCGAGGTCGGTGAGGCGGGCCAGCAGAAGCTCCTCGACGCCAAGGTGCTCCTTCTCGGCGCAGGGGGGCTGGGCTCGCCCGCCGCCCTCTACCTGGCTGCCGCCGGGGTGGGCACGCTCGGCATCGTCGACATGGACGTGGTCGACGAGTCCAACCTCCAGCGCCAGATCCTCCACAACATGGACCGGATCGGGGACCGCAAGGTCGACTCGGCCAAGAAGACCCTCGTGGCCCTGAACCCGGACGTGAACGTCGTCACCCACGACGTCCGCCTGGGCGCCGACAACATCCTCGGCGTGATCGACGGCTACGACGTCATCGTCGACGGCACCGACAACTTCCCCACCCGCTATCTGGTCAACGACGCGTCACTGGTCAAGCGCATCCCCGTGGTGCACGGATCGATCTTCCGCTTCGACGGCCAGGTCACCGTCTACCACCCCTTCGTCGGGCCCTGCTACCGCTGCCAGGTGCCGGAGCCGCCGCCGCCGGAGATGGCGCCCTCGTGCGCCGAGGCGGGCGTGCTCGGGGTGCTGCCGGGCATCATCGGCTCCATCCAGGCCATGGAGGCCATCAAGTTGGTGCTGGACCTGGGCGACCCTCTCGTCGGCCGGCTGCTGGCCTACGACGCCCTCGAGGAGTCCTTCCGCACCTTTAAGATCAACCGCGATCCCGAGTGCCCGGCCTGCGGGGCCGACGCCGGCGAGATCGTGATCGCCG
Source organism: Actinomycetota bacterium (assembly GCA_030946525.1). Taxonomy (GTDB): domain Bacteria; phylum Actinomycetota; class Acidimicrobiia; order Acidimicrobiales; family AC-14; genus CADCTB01. The sequence continues at coordinate 1,533 of JALYYN010000365.1, forward strand.
AGTACGACGAGCTGTGCATGCCGCACCCCAAGCAGGCGCCCGCCGCATAGCGTGCAGCCGTGGTCGTCCGGCGGGCGGGGCTGTCCGACGAGCCGGCGATGGTGGAGTGGATGGCTGAGTGGCCGGGTGCGGCGAGGGCGTGGGCGCTCGATCCCGCACCGGACGCCGGGGTCGCCGGCAGGGTCCTGGCCCGGTGGGTCCTGCGCACGGCCACGACGGCGGGCGCGGTTCTTCGTCGACGAGGCAGGCCGCTTCAGCGGCCATCGCCGGCCGCTTCCGAGGGACGTCGTCAAGCGCTGTACCGGGCGCCTCCGGCCGGCATGCGTCGTCGCTCCCTGGGGCACTGGCTGTACCTGTCGGATCTTCCCGTCGAGTGCAACGCACGGCTCAACCGGCTGGCGCAGGCGATGACGACCTTGGCACCGCCCTACCCGGTTGCATCGCTGACGGTGGGCGTCGGGCCGGACCTGGACGGTCCGGCCGAGTTGTGGAACGCCTGGCTGGAGCGCCGGGCGCCGCTACCCACCTGGGCGGTCACCGAACCAGGTCACAGCGCCGTGCTCGATCGATTGGGCTTCGTCGTCCTCGCCGAGCGACCGGCGGGCCCCAACGGGACTCCTCCGCTGGTCAGCTGGCTCCGGCCGAGAGAGCACCCTTCCTGATCCGGCCCTTGCGAACGCTCGGCGACGTGGCTAATATACGAACACCAGTTCGAGAGGCTGCGACGGACCCCCGCTACGAGCCGGGCACGACGTCGACCGGCTGTTCTGGGGCGGCGATGTCCGGCTGTCTTGGCTCGGGAGGCGGCTCCCGCTGCGCCCTCCGGCGTCGGCGCTCCCAGCCCGGCGTGGACTCGA
>JALYYN010000314.1 GCA_030946525.1 Actinomycetota bacterium
TGACCCTGTTGCGGTTGGCGGCCGGTCCCTCGATGCGGATGCCCATGGTCTGGCGACCGGCGTCGGGATACCCGGCGTGGCCCATGTCGTGATCGGCCACCGTGTTGCGGAGGATCTCGTTGTCGGAGGCGCCGGGACCGAGGGAGATGCCGCTGAAGGGGCCGTTGCTGCGCAGCACGTTGTCCTGGATCCGGTTGCCGGTGGAGTTGTTGACGACGATGCCGTCGCCGAAGTCACCGTCGTTCGAGCCCAGGTTGTTCTCGACGACGAGACCCTCGATCACGTTGCCGCCGCCGCCCTGGACGGCGACCCCAGCGTCGAAACGCTGCACCGTGCCGTTCCGGACGGTGGCGCCGGAGACGCCCCGCAGGAGGATGCCCGGACCCCGACCGCGGACGTCGGGCGGTCCCGAGACGGTGTGGCCGCCCAGGTCCAGTGTGACGCCGTCGGCGACGATCACCAGAGCCGGGCCTCCGTCGCGGACGAGGTCCCGATCCAGCGTCGTGTCGGCGCTGATCTCGCTGCCGGAGCTGGAGGGACCGGTCTCGGTCATCGGTTCATCGTACGGGACCCGCTTGGAGGTCAGAGCACACGGAAGCTGGAGGCGATGTCCGACAGGACCCGCCCATCGGAGGCCGGGTCGGTCGTGGCCAGGGAGAGGCTGAAGACGGCGTTGCCCTTCTTGACCCGGTAGGCGGAGTGGGTCGCCGACGCACCGGACGGCCCGTCGTCGGCGGAGTAGTCGAGGCGGATGCCGGACAGGTCGCCGATCTGCACGGGGGTCTGGGAGAAGTCGTGGGCGCCCTGCTGACGGAGCTCATCCGTCACGTTGGCCATGGTCTGGTCGAGGGTCAGGACGGTCTGGCCCCGGAAGATGCGGGCCGAGCTGCGCGGCGGCACAGCATGGGCGAAGAAGACGACGCCCGGGGTCCGGTCGACGTCAACGGTCCACGACGAGGGCAGGTCGAGTGAGAAGCCCAGGTCGGGCCGGGTCACGTGCTGGGGCGCCGCCGCGCCGCCCGGGGCGCCCGACCGGCCCGAGCTGCCGTGTCGTGCCACCGCCAGCCCGACCACCAGGACCAGGGCGCCGACCGCCAGCACGCCGGCGACGACGAGCGGCCGGGCCCGGCGAACCGGCGGCGACGATGGCTGCGCCGCCTCCGCACAGTCCGGGCAGCGGAGCCCGACATCGGTCCGCACCGCGCATGACGGGCAGATCGGCGCTTCACAACGGGTGCAGGTGAGCTGGGTCGGCGTCCCGTCGCGGGGACACGTCAGGGTGGGGCCGCCGGCCATCCCGGAACCCTAACGGCGGTGGCGTCGATGCGCTCGGGGGCGATGGCGTCGACGCACCCCCGGACCCCCACCCCCGGACCCCACTCCCGATCCGGCTGCAGTTGCGCGCGCATATGCGCTCAACTGCAGCCGGATCGTCCGTTCCGGGATGTCACACATGGCGGCGCGCCGGCGTCCTGTCGATGTACCTGCGTCGGACACCTGTCGGGCGCTCATGAAGGGAGCCGAACGATGAAGCTCGCAGTGTTCGGGGCCAACGGCCCCACCGGACATCTCCTGACCCGACTGGCGCTCGACGAGGGCCACGGCGTGGTGGCCTTCACCCGTCACCCCGACACCTTCCCGACCGGGCACCGCCGCCTGGTGGTCGCCGGCGGGGATGTCCACGACGCAGGGGCGGTCGCCTCGGCCATCGACGGAACCGACGCAGTGCTCTCCACGCTCGGCGTGCCCTTCGCCAAGACGCCGGTCTCCGTGTACTCGGAGGGCGTCGCCAACATCATGGCCGGCATGCACGCGGCGGGGATCAAGCGGTTTGCCTGTGTCAGCTCCAGCGCGGTCGCGCCCCACCCTGAACTCCTCGGCGGCTTCGTGTTCGAGCGGATCATGCAGCCCTACGTCGTCGACAAGCTGGGTCGGACGGTCTACGACGACATGCGGCGGATGGAGGCGATGGTGGCGGCCAGCGACCTCGCCTGGACCATCGTGCGGCCGTCGGGGCTGTTCGAGGCGCCCGCTGTGTCGGCGTACGAGGTGGCCATCGACCACATCGGCTTCCGTTTCACCGCCCGGATCGACCTGGCCGACTGCCTGTTGCGCCAGGCCCTCGGCGACACCCACGCCCGGGCGACGATCGCAGTGGCCACGCCGGGCGCCAAGCCGTCGATGCTGAAGTTGATCTGGCGGGAGGGCATCCGCAAGAAGTCGGCGGCCTGACACGATGGGACCGGCGATGGATCGGCCCGACGACACGCCCGGCGGCGACGATCCTGTGTTCGACTCGCTGTGGAACGCGCATCGGCAGCGGATGCTCGATCTCGGCTTCAGCATGCTCCTGGACCGCAGTGACGCCGAGGACGTGGTGCAGGAGGCCTTCACCCGCCTGGCCCGGACCGACCTCACCGGTATCGACGATCCCGAGGCCTGGCTGGTGGTGGTGACGAGCCGGCTGTGCGTCGACCGGCTCCGCGGCCGGCAACGGCGGCCGACCGATGCCCTGGACGCCGTCGCCGATCTCCTCGATGCCCACACGCCCGATCCGGCCGGTCATGTCACCCTCGCCGACAACGTCACCCTGGCCATGCACGCCCTCCTCGAACGCCTGAGCCCGGCGGAGCGGACCTCATTCGTCCTGCACGACGTGTTCCAATATCCCTTCGAGGAGGTGGCGACGATCGTCGGGCGCAGCGCGCCGGCGTGCCGCCAGCTGGCCAGCCGGGCCCGCCGGTCCCTGCAGGTGGAGGCGGCGTCCGGCCGGTTCCCGGTGGACCCCGCGCTGCAGCGACGGCTCGGTGAGCGGTTCATCGACGCATGCACGGGAGGCGACCTGGACGCCCTGCTGGGACTCCTCGACCCGTCCGTCGAGGGGGCGGGCGACACGGTGCCGGCGGTGCTGGTGGGGGCCGACGTCGTCGCACCGGGAATCCTCCACTATCTCGGTCCGCCGGCGTCGCCCTCCCTGTTGCAGCTCCCCGTGGGCGACCGGATCGGCGTGGTCGCTATGCGTGACCGTCAGGTTCTGGCGCTCGTCCTGTTGACCATCGGGCATGGCCTGATCGTCCACATCGACGCCCTGGCGGGACGCGCTCCCCGCGCAGCGGTCAGTGCGGTGCTGGGGCTGCGCTGAGGCGCGTCGCCGGCAAGGTCAGGGACGGCGACCCAGGAAGGCGACGAGCTGATCGGTCGCCGAGGACTCCGCCGGGACGGGAACGGGCGGATCGAACCCGGCGAAGGCCCGGAACTCGTCCTTGACGATGTCACCCGAGAGTCCGAGGAGCGTGGTGGCCAGCTCGTCCGGCAACGTCGCATTCTGGCCGGTCGCCCGGGCGATGTCCCACGAGTGGGCCGAGGTGTCGAGCAGGTTGATGGCCATGGCGGCGGGCGTCGGCATCGGCCCGGCGCCGATGTCCACCTCGCCGTACGGCGCACAGGCCCTCCACGCGGCCAGCGTGCGGTCGGCCTCGTCACGGAACTGGCTGGCGAGATCGGTCCGGAGGGGGACGGTGAGAGGGTTCGGGAGCAGCGCGTCACCGCCGGCGCCCCGGCCGCAGTTGGCGACTACGGCGATCATGTGACCGAGCAGGGTTCGAAGGTCCCATTCCGGGCAGGGGGTCGGGCCGTCGAGCTGATCGGGGTCGATGCCGGAGACGACTCGGTGCGTATGGGCGAAGGCGGTGTCGAGCGCCTCGATCATTTCCACTGTGTGTCCTTTCGTGACGGGCCGGACGTACCCTCCACCATCGCCCGGATCCGGTCGTCGTTCACCGGTAGCCGCCGACGACGGTCGCGCCGCTCGCCACCGGCGCGACCTCGCAGCGCTCGGCGATGCCGGCGACGAAGGCCTGGAAGCGCCGGAACGTCCTGCAGCGAGTCGGGTTCGTCGACGTCGTGCTCGGCGAAGACCACTTCGATCAGCCGCTGGTTCTCCTCGGCCCGCTCGACCTTGGCCTGGTGGCGCACGATGGTCGATCTCATGACGGGCTCCATTTCGCGCGCCGGGGCCGGCTCGCTCGGACGAATGTGACTCTCGGAAATCTGAGACTGCGACGGCGTCCGGGGCTCACCGGTCGGCGGCGAGGCTCACGTCCTGGTGAGCGTGACCAGCCAGGCGGCGATGCCGTCGGGATCGTTCGTGACGTCGATCGTCGCCGGCTCGATCGAGTCGACCCGCCACCCCGAGGCGAAGGCGGCCCTGATCTGGGCCTGGGTCCGCTTGTGCACCCGCCCCCAGTCGCCCGCCTGCCGGTCGCTGAAGCACATCATGAGGTAGGAGCCGCCGGGGACCACGACCGACCCGAGGCCGGCGACGTAGGCGACCAGGTCCTCGCCGTCGAAGACGTGGAACAGGCCGCAGTCGAGGACGGTGTCGAACGACTCCCCGAGCTCGACGAGGTGCCGGGCGTCGTGCAGCAGGAACCGGGCGACCAGGCCCCGGGCGCGCGCCTTCTCCCTGGCGGTTTCGAGCGCCGGCGCGGCGAGGTCGATTCCGGTGGCGTCCAGGCCCATGCCGGCGGCCATGAGCGCGTGCTCACCGGTCCCGCAGCCGACGTCGAGCACCCGTCCCCGGACGGCACCGGCCTCGGCGAGGGCGAGGAGCGCCGGTTGGGGCCTGCCGACGTCCCAAGGCGGCCTACTGGCGTAGAGGTCACCTGGCCGCACCGACGCCTCGGGACCGGGATGGGGCCAGGTGGACCGGCCTCCCGGGCCGGTCACTGGCCCACACTCCCTTCGGGCGTGTGGGCCAGTGAATGCTCTTTGGTCCGGCGTCCCGGGCCGGTCATGTGTCCGGCGAGCGCTGGCGGGGACGGAACGCGCCGAGGTGGGCACGGAGCGACCGGGGGTGCTCGCCGGCTCGCAGTCGGGCGATGAAGCCGTCGGCCTCCTCCCGGGTCATGCTGCCGCCCTCGACCGCGGTGTCCAGACGCGCCCGCGCATGGCGCAGTCTGATGTCCCGGACCACCCCGTCGAACTCGTCGTTCCCCCCTGCGGCGCGCAGCCGCGCCGCCTCGTCACCCGTGACCCGACCCGAATCGACCATCGAGTCGAGCCGGTCCATCAGGCGCGGGCGCCGCGTCACGTCTGTCGTGTCTTCGAGGTCGTCATCCATTGCCTAGGACGTTATTCGAGACACTCTGTCGGTGTCAATGCATGATGTGCGCACCGAGGACCTCGCGTACACTGCGGTTGTGCCGAAGCTGTGGAGCGAGACGATCGAGACGCACCGTCGCGACGTGCGGGACGCGGTGATCGAGACCACGGCGTCGCTGGTCGCCGAGCACGGCCTGCGGGACGTGACCATGTCCCGGATCGCCGAGGACACTGGCATCGGTCGGGCCACGCTCTACAAGTACTTCCCGGACGTCGAAGCCATCCTCGTCGCCTGGCACGAACGCCACGTGGCCGACCACCTCGACCAACTCGCCGAGCTGCGTAGCCGGGCCGGCGACGCCGGCGACGCCCTTCGAGCAGTGCTCGAGGCCTATGCCCTCATCAGCCACGAGGTGGCACACCAGCACCACGGCACCGATCTGGTGGCGCTCGTGCACCGGGGCGACCGGGGCGGCGCCGCCCGACAGCGGCTCGGCGCATTCGTCCGGGAGCTGCTCGTCGAAGGCGTCGAGGCCGGCCAGGTCCGGGACGACGTCATGCCCGACGAGCTGGCCGCCTATTGCCTCCACGCCCTCGCCGCCGCGGGCAGCCTGCCGTCCAAGGCCGCGGTCCGCCGGCTGGTAGCGGTCACCCTGGACGGCCTGCGCCCCGGGGTCGCCGTCGATCACGGGTGACGGACGAGGGCACCCCCGGCGGTCCTTCTTACCCACGACGGTGACAAGATCTTCACCGGCGACCCGACCGACCTCCGCATCCTCGCCGAGGCGGCCGGCCGGCATGTTGACCTGATCCGGTCCGACACGGCTACACCTCCTCCACGCCTCAGCTTGTACGGCGGTACTCTCCGCGCATGGCGATGGGCGACGAGAAGTACATCCTGTTCACGACCTTCCGGAGGGACGGCACCCCGGTGGGCTCACCGGTCTGGGCGGTCCCGCTGGACGACGGGAGGATCGGCTTCTGGACCAGCTCCGGGTCGGGCAAGGCCAAGCGGCTGGCCCACACCGATCGCGTGACGATCCAGGCGTGCGACGCGCGGGGACGGGTGAAGGCCGGTAGCCAACCGATGGAGGCGACGGCCCGGGTCGTCACCGGCGGCGAGTTCGACGCCATCCACGACAAGGTCGTGGCCAAGTACGGCATGCTGACCAAGATCACCAAGCTGCTGGGGACGATCGGCGGGATCGTTAAGCGCAAGCGGATCCCGTACGGGGACCGCGGCGTGGTCGTCACGCCGGCCGGCTGACCCGGCCGCGCCGAGCCGCCGATCCCGGAGTCAGCCGCCGGCCAGGGGCGGTAGCAGGGCGGCCACCATCGCCTCGGCGATGAACGCCGCGTAGCGGTCCACCGGCCACCGACGGCCCATCACCAGCAGCTCGTACAGCGCCGGCGAGCTGTAGGTCCACAGGATCTCGCCGGCCAGCTCCGCGGTCACGCCCGGGCGGAGGTGGCCGGCCGCGGCCAGGCGGCGGGCGTTGGTGGTCATGCGGTCGAGGCGATGCGCCTCCAGCTCGGTCTGGAGGACGGCCATGTCCGGATCCGACGCGGCCGTGGCCCGCACGAGGAGCATGATCGGCGCCACTCGCGGCGCCACCTCGGTGGTCAGCCCACCCCAGCGGCGGATGATCTCGCGGGGATCGGCCTCGGCCGCCTGCATGGCGTCGGAGCGGTCCTCGGCCGGGACCGGGCCCTCGCCGGCGAGCGCCTGCTCACAGATCGCCCGCACCAGGCCGGGCTTGCCGCCGAAGCCCTTGTAGATGGTGTCCACCGACACCCCGGCCTCTGCGGCGATGATTGCGATGGTGGTCGGCGCGAACCCGGCATCCAGGAACAGCCGGCGGGCGGTGTCGACGATGGTCTCGCGGGTCTGGCGCGCCTGTTCCCGGCGACGGGTGGAGTCGTAGCCACGCGTCGGCTTGACGGCTGGGCGATTTCGGTCCATAGTGCTAGATCAGATGTAGTCTACCGGAACGAAATGGAGTCCGTCATGGATACCACCGATGACCAGGGCCCGGCCGCCATGGTGGAACGCCTCCGGCGGGCGACGAACGATCACGACCTCGATGCACTGGTCGACTGCTTCTCCGCCGACTACCGCAACGAAACTCCGGCCCACCCGGAACGGGGGTTCGTCGGTCAGGAGCAGGTCCGGCGCAACTGGGCGCAGATCTTCGCCGCCGTTCCCGACATCTCCGCCGAGGTGCTCGACTGCGTGGTCGACGGCGACAACGTGTGGACCGAATGGGAGCACCGGGGGACCCGGCCCGACGGCACCCCCCACATCATGCGCGGCGTGGTGATCTTCGGCGTCGCCGACGGCATGGCCGCCTGGGCGCGCTTCTACCTGGAACCGGTGCAGGAGGGCGCCGGCACCGTCGACGATGCGGTGCGTCGCCAGGTCACGCCCGGAGGCCCGTCGTGATCCTCGTCGCCGGTGGCACGGGCCGGCTCGGCACCCTGGTCGTGCGACGCCTGGTGGACCGGGGACTCGACGTCCGTGTCCTCACCCGCGACCCGGCCCGGGCCGCACACCTCACCGGCGAGCGCGTCGAGGTGGTGACGGGCGACGTGCGCGACACGGAGAGTCTCAGACCGGCGGTCGCCGGCGTCGAGGTCACGGTGTCGGCCGTCCATGGCCTCCTCGGACCACGGAGCAACTCACCGGAGACGGTCGACCGTGACGGCAACGCCCATCTGGTCGATGCGACCAGGGTGGTGGGCGCCGATCTCGTCCTTGTCTCGACGGTCGGGGCCGCACCCGACAGCCCGATGGATCTGTTTCGGATGAAACACGCGGCCGAGCGCAACGCCACCGGCAGCGGCGTCGCCACCACCGTCGTGCGGGCCACCGCCTTCATGCAGCTCTGGATCGACCTGCTGCGCCAGACTGCCGGTCGGTCGGGGCGCCCGCTCGTGTTCGGCCGAGGGGACAATCCCGTCAACTTCGTGTCCGTTACGGACGTCGCTGCGCTCGTCGACCGTGCGGTCACGGACCCGACCATGCGTGGGACGACGCTCGAGATCGGCGGTCCCGAGAACCTCACCCTCAACCAGGCGGCCCACGCGGTGCAGGCTGCGGCCGGGCGCAGCAGCGCCCCGCGGCACGTGCCCCCGGCCATGCTGCGGGCCATGGCCGGCACCGTCGGCCGGCTGAAGCCCCAGCTCCGCCGGCAGGCGCTGGCCGCCGTGGCCATGGACCGCATGGATCTGACCTTCGACGCCGGGCCCCTCCACCGGACCTACCCCGAACTCCCCTGCACCCCGTTCGCCGAGGTGCTCGGCGACCTCGAAGCGACCCGACAGCCATGAGACGAGGCGCCCGCCGAACCCCCACACCTGAGGAGCGCACCATGGCACGCGTCCCTCGCCGTCCCCCGGCGGTATGGCCCCTCGTCGTCGTGGCGATGGTGGCCGCCGGCTGCGGACAGGGCGGCACGCATCAGGGCGCGCTCCCGGCGGCGACCGCCCCGGCAACAGCAGCGGCGGCGGATACGACACCTGCGAACACGACACCGGCGGCGACCGCGCCGCCGGTGTCACTGCGTGCTCGGTGATCACCGAGGACGACGCCGGTGCGGCCCTGGGGGCGGACCCCGGACCGGGGGAGGGCGTCACCCACCTGGGAGCCAGCTCGTGTGCCTACGGGAACTCC
>JALYYN010000368.1 GCA_030946525.1 Actinomycetota bacterium
CGGCGGCCACGGCCGGGCTGTGGGTGACGATGACCACCGCCACCCCGGCTTCGGCGCGTCGGCGCAGCAGCGCGAGGACTTGTTGTTCGGTGGTGGCATCGACCTCGCCGGTCGGCTCGTCGGCCAAGACCACTGTGGGGTCGTTGGCGAGGGCGACGGCCAGGCCGGCCCTTGCCACCTCTCCGCCCGAGAGCTGCGACGGGTGGGCGCGAGCGCGGGCGCCGAGCCCGAGGTCGACAAGCAGGGTGGCCCGGCGGTCGGCGTCGGGGGTTCCGGCCAGCCGTTGGACGAGGGCGACGTTCTGATCCACGGTCAGGTGCTCGAGCAGGTTGGCCGACTGGAACAGCATCCCGAGGTAGCGGGCTCGCAGCGCGGCGCGTTCCGGTTCGGGGCGCCGGCTGACGAGCTGTCCCTCGACGCGGACCATACCGCCGTCGGGTTCGTCGAGGCCGGCCAGGCAGGCCAGAAGCGTCGACTTGCCCGACCCCGAAGGGCCGGTCACCGCGACCATCTCACCCGCCTCCACCCGCAGCGATACGCCTCGCAGCGCCAAGGTCTCCTCGTCGCCGGCGTGGAAGAACCGGTAGAGGTCGGTTGCCTCCAACGCCGCGGTCATCACTGCCATCCGAAGGAGTCGGTGACGATGCGCCACGGGTCGACGTTGTCGGCTCCCTGGGGGCCGGACAGGGTAAGGATGACCTCGGTGCCGGCGTTCCAAAACTCGTAGCGCTCCACCGCGTCGTGGACGACCTTGCCCGTCACCGGATCGGGAGGACTGTCAGCGCTGTAGGTGATCAGCACCGCCGCCCCCGCTTTCCGGTTCACCGACGAGACCTTGCCGGCCTGGAAGTTGGTGGCCGACGCCTTGATGGCGGGCAACTCGTTCTGTTGCGCCGATTGGACCGTCGGCGCGGCGGACGCGGATGTCGTCTCCATCTGGATGCTGTTGAGCTTGTCGGTGAAGGTCACCGCACCGCCGGCTTCAACGCGCGCCCAGCCCTCGGGGACCTTCACGCTGAAGCCGCCCGACGGCGGGGAGAACGCGACGAACACCTGGTTGTCGGGAATGTCACCGGACGGGTTGACCTCCGGCGCGTTCGGGCTGGCTCCCGGCGCACTGGTGGACGTCGGAGCCGCGGCGCTCGACGTCGTCGAACTGCCCGCTGACGCCGTCTTCGAGCTGCCGGTGCTGCAGGCACTGGCGGTCAGGGCCAGTGCTGCCGTGGCGGCGATGAGCACGGTGCGCTTCATTGGTGGATCTCCTCGTGGTGGTTGTTGCCATGCCGACCGTACGAAAGGCGAGGTCACCGGCTCCTTCGGTCAAGGTCATCGCCACCTGAACTCTTGCGTCGGCTTTGAGCGCGACTGAGCCCCGGCCTCCGCAGTATGCGGTGACCGGGGCCCAGTGGGGTGGGATTCCGCTGGTAAGGGTCAGCCCGCTTCGGGGGCCTCGCCCGGCGGGGTGTAGTCGACGTTGACGCCGTCGGCATCCTGATGGTTGGTGCCGTTGGCCTCGGGGGCGTCGGGCTTCTCGCTGCCGGCGGCCGCTCCGGTGTCCGGAGTGGCTTGATCGCCCGACTGCAAGGTGTCGGTATCGGGGCCCGTCGACTCCGGCGCCTCAGCGGTGGGCGCCGTGGAGACGGCCGGGGTCGGCTTCGGTGTCTGGCTCGGCGAGGCTTGCGCCAGCGCCGTCCCGATACCGAGCCCGCCGAGTCCCAACACGCTGACGACTGCGACGACTGCCTTGTGCTTCATCTTGATGCTCATTGCGACCTCCTGGGTTGTGGGTGGGTGATGACCCCACCATGCGCCCCCATGCCTGAAGACCCGCTGAACCCGGCCCCGCAACCGGGACTCCTACGCTTACGCGATGGCCACCCGGATCCTGATCGTCGAAGACGACGCCACGATCGGGTCAGGCCTGGTGACGGCGCTCGAGACCAACGGTTATGTGGTGGACTGGGCGACCTCCGGCCGCGACGCGATCGGTCGATGCGATTCGAAGCCCCCCGCCCTTGTTCTACTCGACCTCGGTCTTCCCGATCTCGACGGAATCGAGGTGTGTCGCCGGGTGCGGTCCGTCGCACCGGATGCGACCATCGTGATGCTGACGGCCCGGCACGACGAGATCGACGTGGTCGTCGGCCTCGAAGCCGGTGCCGACGACTACCTCACCAAGCCGTTTCGCCTCGCCGAGCTGCTGGCCCGGGTCCGTGCACACCTTCGGCGGCCTCGTACCGGTGACATCACGACACCAAACCGGGCGCGGGTCGGCGATCTCGATGTCGACTTCGGTGCCCGGCGGGTCTTGGTCGACGGTGTCGAGCTCGACCTTCGGCCGAAGGAGTTCGACCTGTTGGCCTTGCTCGTCGTTGAGGCGGGCCGCGTCGTGAGCCGAGAACGAATCATGAGCGAAGTGTGGGACGAGCACTGGTTCGGCTCGACCAAGACCCTCGACACCCACGTTTCGGCCCTTCGCCGCAAACTCGATGACGGGCGAGATCGCGCCAGTCGCATCACCACGCTGCGCGGCGTCGGCTACCGGCTCGAGGTGCCGTGAGTCGCCGGATCCTCACTGCCATTTTCGTCGTTGCCGTCGTCGTCATCGTCGGGTTCGGCGTGCCGCTCGCCGTCGCCGTGCAACGCCTCTACCGCAACGAAGCGGTCGTCCGTCTCGAACGCGAAGCCGCTCGCGCCGGCGCCCAAGTGCCCACCACCTTTCGCACGTCGGGCGATCCCGTCGAGCTCCCCGCGTCGGACGACGGAACCCAGCTCGGCGTCTATGCGCCGGACGGCCAACGCCTCCTTGGTGCCGGCCCCCACCAGGGCGGTGACGAGGTGGCGCGAGCGGCAGCCGGCAAGATCGCCGAGAGCGCGCACGGCACCCTCGTCGTCGCCTCACCGCTGACCGCCGACGAGCACGTGTTCGCCGTTGTGCGAGCCGAGCTCCCTGTCGGCGCGACCGCCGATCGGGTGCACCGCGCCTGGCTGCTCATGGGAGCACTCGGAGCGCTGCTGCTCCTCGCCGCGGTGTTTGTCGGTCGCGTTCTCTCCGGACGAATCGCCAAGCCGGTCGCTGACCTCGCCTTGGCATCGGCTCGCCTGGGCAACGGGGACTTCACCGCCCGGGCGGGTCGTTCGGGCATCGCCGAGCTCGACGCAGCTGCCGCAAACCTCGATGTCACGGCTGAACGTCTCGGGCGCCTCATCGGTCGAGAGCGGGCGTTCAGCGCGGACGCCTCTCACCAGCTCCGTACACCGCTCACCGGGCTTCGCCTGCACCTCGAGACCGCGCTCGCGAGTCCTACGGTCGACTCCCACGCGGCGATGACGGTCGCGCTCGGCGAAGTAGATCGGCTCGAACGCACCATCGACGACCTCCTCGCGCTCGCCCGAGATGCGTACGCAAGTCGCGGCCCGTTCGACATCCACGCAGTCATCGACGAGCTTGAGCGAGCATGGCATGGCCGCCTCGCCGCGAGAGGACGTCCACTCCGCGTGGACGCCGACACCTCTGCGGACACGGCTTGCGCTTCACCCGGTGCCGTACAGCAGATCCTCGAGGTGCTCATCACCAACGCGGCCGAACACGGAAGCGGCACCATTCGCGTGCAAACCCACCTTGTCTCAAGGGGAGTGGCGATCGATGTCAGCGACGAGGGACCGGGCATCCGAGGCGACCCCGACGAGATCTTCGAGCGGCGGTCCGGACGTGCGGCGGGCCATGGCATCGGGCTGGCGCTCGCCCGGTCCCTCGCTGAGGCCGAAGATGCTCGGCTGCTGTTGGTCAACGCCGGGCCCAACCCGACCTTCAGGCTCGTGCTCCGCCACGGCGACTCACCGCCATAGAACGGGGGTTGTGGATCGCGGCGTTCAGCCGATGTACAAGGGGATCGCCATGGCGAGTCGGAGTGCTTGTGGCACCGACTCTCGCCGCCGCACTGGGCACTCGCAATCCTCCGCTGGGCTAGTCGTCTACCTCAGCCCACCGAGCAAGAGGTGTGACAATCGCACCTTTGGGGATTCACGTGGTCCTGCTGGGCCCTGAGGCGTCGTCAGGCTGGGCAGCCAGCCGTGGCGACTGCGGCGCTTGTTGACACGTCGCTCAACTCCAGGATGATCTTTGACTCGCCATGTGATCTGGCAGCCGCCCAGGACGAGGCCTGAACCCAGCGACGGAGCGCGGACGGCGGCGACAACGCGGGGATCCGACCAGGTCAGGCCGGCGCCTCGACCAGGAGGGAGAGGGCGGCGGCGGCGCCGGCCATCCGGCGGTCGTAGGTGACCACGGCCCGCAGGTCGGCGCCGATCGAGCTGGCCGACGCCAGGTGGATGGCATCCAGGGACCGCAAGATCGTCCCGGGTACGAGCGTGGCCGCCTCGTCGAGCAGGACGCGGTCGATGTTGACGTGGTCCACGCGGGCGAGCTGCCGCCTCGCCTGGGCGACGGCGGCCGGGCCGCCGGCAGCCACTGCCCGCACCACCTCGACCCTGGCGAGGGCGCTCGTCACCCGGCCGTCCGAGCGATGCCGGCGAAGAAAGCGGCGTAGCGCGCCCGACTCGGGCTCGAGCTTGACCAGTTTCACGAGCGCCGAGGAATCCAGGTACAACCTCACCGTTCGTCGGCGCGCATCCCGGCCAGGACCCCGGATGCGTCGACGTCGTAGTTGCCGGGCGCCTCGTCGGCCACGTCGCAGTCGACCTCGGCGGGCGTCACCCGGCCACTGGCGATCAGGTCGGCCCAGGCATCGGAGGTGATGGGAACGAGGCGCGCCACCGGGCGTCCCCGGTCCGTGACCTCCAGGGTCTCTCCTTTTACCACCCGGTCCAGGTAGCGACTGGCGTGCTGGCGGAGCTCACGCACCCCAATGCGATCCATATGCTACATGGTAGCACTGAGGCCATGGCTTGCCTGCGATGGACTGGCAAAACGTCGTCGTGCCCAGCCATCACGTCTGCCTCCGGCGGTGCGTCCGGGCAACCAGCCCGCGCCTGAGCAGGTCGCCCACCGGTTCGGACCCCCGGTAGATCACCGACACCCGTCCGTTGGACTCGA
>JALYYN010000338.1 GCA_030946525.1 Actinomycetota bacterium
CGAACACCGCGTTGAACGACTCCCGCACCGAGGCCAGGGGGTGGGCGACGGGGACCATGGCCGGGTGGACCCGTACGGCCACCTCCCCGTCGACCGAGTCGATGACGGCCAGCAGCTTGACGACGTAGCCCAGGCGGCCGGCCATGCGGATGTCGTCGGGGGCCACACCGGTGATGCCCTCGCGGTACACGTCGTCGGCCACCACCCGGATGCCGAATGCCAGGCTGGCGATGATGGCGGCCTTGGCGGCGGCGTCGTGGCCCTCCACGTCGGCGGTGGGGTCCCGCTCCGCGTAGCCGAGGGCCTGGGCCTCGGCCAGGGCGTCGGCGAAGGACTGCCCGTTGTCGGTCATGCGGGTGAGGATGAAGTTGGTCGTCCCGTTGACGATGCCCAGCACCCGCTTGATCCGGTCGCCGGCCAGGGACTCCCGCAGCGGCCGCATGAGGGGGATGGCGCCCGCCACCGCAGCCTCGAAGAGGAGGTCGACGCCCGCCTTGGCCGCGGCGTCGAACAGCTCGGCCCCGGACGCGGCCATCAGCTCCTTGTTGGCCGTGACCACCGGCTTGCCCGCCTTCAACGCGGTCAGCACCAGCTCCCGGGCCGGGTCCAGGCCGCCGATGACCTCCACGATCAGGTCGACGTCGGGGTCGCTCACGACCGAGGCGGCATCGTCGGTGAAGGCGTGGAAGCCCTGGCGGGCCTTGCCGAGGTCGCTGACCGCCACCCGGGCGACTTCCAGCCGCAGCCCGGTGCGGGCGGCGATGGCGTCGCCGTTCTCGGCGATGAGGGCGACGACGGCGGCGCCGACGTTCCCATAGCCCAGCACGCCGACCCGCACGGTGGAGTTCCCGTCCATCCGTCCACCGTACAACCGCGGGTTTGGTCAATCCGCGGTCCTATGTGGCCCCCGATCGACCGAACCGTCAGGTGTCGAGGCGGAGGAGGTCGTCCAGGGTCTCGCGGCGGACGACGGTGCGGACGTTGCCGTCGGCGACGAAGACCACCTGCGGGCGGGGGACCTTGTTGTAGTTCGAGGCCATGGAGTGGCCGTAGGCGCCCGTGACGGGGGTGCACAGGACGTCGCCGACCCGCAGATCCTCCGGGACGTGGGCGTCGCGGACCACCACGTCACCGGACTCGCAGTGCTTGCCGACCACGGTGACGGTGCGGGGGCGCTCGGCGAGGGTGACCCGGGGCAGGAATGCCTCGTAGCCGCTGCCGTAGAGGACGGGGCGGGGGTTGTCGCTCATGCCCCCGTCGACGGAGACGTAGGTCCGCACGCCGGGGATCTCCTTGACCGTCCCGACCCGGTACAGGGTCAGAGCGGCGGCGGCGGCGATGGCCCGGCCGGGTTCGACGGTGACGTGGGCGGTGATCCCGGCGGCCGTGCAGGCGGCGTGGAGGACGTCGGCCCACTCGGTGATGGTGGGAGCCTCCTCACCTTCCACGTAGGGCACGCCCAGGCCCCCGCCCAGGCAGAGCTCGTCGACATCGAGGGGCTCCACGAAGCCGGCCAGGACGTCGACCGCCTTCTCGAAGGACCGCAGCAGGAAGATCTGGCTGCCGATGTGGGCGTGGATGCCGACGAGGTCGAAGGCGGGGTGGAGCCGGGCGTGCTCGACGGCGCGAGCCGCATCGCCACTGGCCAGTCCCAGGCCGAACTTGGAGTCGGTCTGGCCGGTCATGACGTACTCATGGGTGTGGGCCTCCACGCCCGGCGTGACCCTGACCATGACCCGGGTCGCCAAGCCGGTCTCCTCGTACAAGGCCTGGAGGCGGGCCAGCTCGTCGAAGGAGTCGACCACCACCCGGACGCCCAGCCCGTGGGCCCGGCGAAGCTCGTCGGGCGACTTGTTGTTGCCGTGCAGCACGATGCACTCGGGCGGCACGCCGGCGGCGAGGACGACGTGGAGCTCGCCGCCGGTGGCCACGTCGACCCGCATCCCCTCCTCGTGCGCCAGCCGGGCCATGGCCAGGCACAGGAACGCCTTGGATCCGTAGGCCACCCCGTCGCCGAACGCGGCGACGGCCTCCCGGCAACGGGCCCGGAGGTGGGCCTCGTCGTAGACGAACAGCGGGGTGCCGAGCTCCTCGGCCAGGGCGACCATGTCCACGCCCCCCACCGACAGCCGCCCGTCCCGCCCGACCGTCGCCGTGTCCGGCAGCAGTTGGCGGGGAAGTCGATGCCTCAAAGGAGATACAGCGATCACCTCGATCCTGCAGTCACATCGATTCGGGAGCGGCGACGCCGAGCAGGTCGAGCCCGACGGCCAGGCCCACCCGGGCGCCCTCCACCAGCCACAGCCGGGCCTGAGTCAGCTCGGGGCTCACACCGTCGCCCATGACGTAGCAGTCGTGGTAGAAGCCGTGGAAGCGCCCGGCCAGCTCCCGGACCCACGTGGCCACCTTGTGCGGCGCCCTCGTGGTGCAGGCGTCGAGCACGACCTCGGGCAGCTCGGCCAGGCTGCGCAGCAGGTCCAGCTCCCGGGGATGGGTGAGGACCGAGAGGTCGACGATCTCGAGGGGGTACCGCGGCACGCCGCGCTCGGCCGCCACCCGGGCCATCGACGCTATCCGGGCGTGGGCGTACTGGACGTAGAACACGGGGTTGTCCATGGACTTCGACACCACGGCGTCGAGGTCGAAGGTCTGGCGGGTGTCGATGGACTGGAGGAGGAAGGTGAGCCGGGCGACGTCGGGCCCCACATCCTCGACGAGGTCGGCCAGCTCGACGAAGTCGCCCCCGCGCTTGCTCATCCGGACGACCTCGCCACCCCGCTCCACCGACACCAGCTGGCCGAGCACGATCTCCAGCTCGGCCGGGTCGTGGCCCAGGGCGGCGACGCCGGCCTTGAGCCGGGCCACGTGGCCGTGGTGGTCGGCGCCCCAGACGTCGATGAGCCGGGTGAAGCCCCGGGTGAACTTGTCCCGGTGGTAGGCCAGGTCGCCCAGGAGGTAGGTCGGCTCGCCGCCGGTCTTGAGCAGCACCTCGTCCTTGGCCAAGCCCAAATCGGTGGTCCGCAGCCAGGTGGCGCCGTCGGCCTCGTACACGTGCCCCGAGCCCCGCAGGGCGGCCAGGGCGGCGGCGACCGCGCCCGACGCCACCATCGACTTCTCGCTGAACCAGGTGTCGAACTCCACGCCGAGGCTGGACAGGGCGCCGCCGATGTCGGCCAGCACCCGGTCGTGCGCCCACGCCGCGGCATCGGCGCCGTCGGGCATCTCGATCGCCCAGTCGGCGATGTACTGGCCCTTGTAGCCCTCCTCGGGCGTGGGCTCGCCCGCCTTGGCCGCAGCGAGGGAGGCGGCGAACAGGCCCATCTGCACGCCGCGGTCGTTGACGTAGTACTCCCGGTGCACGCCGTAGCCGCAGCGCTGCATGGTCCGGGCCAGGGCGTCGCCGTAG
>JALYYN010000361.1 GCA_030946525.1 Actinomycetota bacterium
GTCGGCAGCGTCGCCCTCCCCCCGCCGACCACCAGGCCGGCGGCGACCCCCGCTCCCGCCCCTCCGGCTGCGGTGGTGAACGCCCGCCCCGCCGGTACGGCCGCCGCCACCCGGGCCGGCACCACCGTCACCCTGCGGGTTCTGCCGGCGGAGCAGTACCGGGGCGAGCTGTTCCACGCCACGGTGGAGGTCACCGGGCCCACCGCCATACGGTCGGTCAAGCTCGACCTGGGCAACGGCACCATCATCGACGCCGACCCGAACCCGGCGTGGGGCTGCCCCAACGGGTCACGCCAGGTGCTGGCCGGGCTGCCGGCCCACTCCTACGCGACGCCGGGTCGCTACGCCGTCACCGCTTTGGTCACGGTGGTGCCCTGCGTGTTCGTGCCCGGCCAGGCGGGGGTCGTCATGCCGTGGGTCGCGTCGGGACCGGAGACGGTGGTTCAAGTCCGCATGGATCTCACCCAGCGCCCGGACGGGGCCCCGCCGTCGTAGGAACCGTCAGGAGACGGTGGGCTGCGGGCTGACCACCGAGCGGGTGGCATCCACGTCGCGTCCCATCTGCTCGACGAGGGCGTCGACGGACTCGAAGCGCTCCTCGTCGCGCAGGTGGCGCACGAAGGCGACCGCGCCCCGTTGGCCGTAGAGGTCGCCCGAGAAGTCGAGCAGGTAGGCCTCCAGGACCACCGGCGAGCCGGCGCCGTGGAACATGGGCCGACGACCGACCGAGATCGCCGCCGCGTGGTGGGAGCCGTCAGGATGGACGTACCACCCGGCGTAGACCCCGGCTGCGGGCAACAGGATGTCGGCGGGCACGGCCACGTTGGCGGTGGGGTACCCGAGCTCCCGCCCCCGCTGGTCTCCCTGCTCGACCGGGCCCCGGACCTGATGGGGGCGACCGAGCTGCGCGGCCGCACCGGCGACGTCGCCGGTCTCCAGCAACCGGCGGATGGCGGTCGACGACATGGGCGGGGCGCCGTCGGCCACCGGCATGAGGGGCAGGTGGACCACCTCGAAGCCCAGCGACGCGCCCATGTCGGCCAGGAGCGCCACGTTGCCCCGCCTCCGCCGGCCGAAATGGAAGTCCTCCCCCACCACCACGATCCGGGCCCGGAGGGCGCTGACGAGCACGTCCCGCACGAAGTCCTCGGGCTCCTCCTGCGACCGGGCCTCGTCGAAGTGCAGGACGACGGTGTGGTCGATGCCGGTCGACGCCAGCAGCTCCACCTTCTGCTCCAGGTCGGTGAGCAGGAGGGGCGCCGAGTCGGGGCGGACGACGGCGGCCGGGTGCCGGTCGAAGGTCAGGACGACCGAGTCCAGGCCGGCGGCGGCGGCCATGCCCCGCAGCCGGCCGATCACGTACTGGTGGCCCCGATGCAGCCCGTCGTAGGCGCCGATGGTGACGGCTGTGCCGGCGGGCGCCCGGAAGGTCGCCGGGTCGGTCACCAGTTCCATGGCTGGCAGGCTACCGACCGGCCGCAGGGAGCCAGGCCCACCCCGGTCACGCCGGCGCGAGCACGACCGAGGGCCGGGTCCGACCGTCCTCGGCCCGCTCGTAGACGGCGAGGAGCCGTCCGTCGCCGTCGAGCACGGCCCACGGGCCGGCGCCGGGCCAGTCGGGGTCGAGGCGCCGGCCGTAGCTCACCGCCTCGGCCACGTCGCGGTCGACGGTCACCGGCGACAGGTGGGCCACCGCGGCCGCCGGCGACAGCACGTCGGTGACGCCGAGGTCGTCCAGTGCGGTGGCCTTTTCGACCATGAACCGGCCGACCGCGGTGCGCCGCAGCCGGCGGAGGTGGGCGCCGCCACCCAGGGCGGTACCGACGTCGGCGGCCAGGGAGCGGACGTAGGTGCCCGACGAGCAGTCCACCTCGATCCGGAACACCCCCTCCTCGGCGCCGGGCGACACGTCGAAACGGGACACCCTCACCGGCCGGGGCGCCCGCTCGACCTCGATCCCGGCCCGGGCCAGCTCGTGCAGCCGCTTCCCGCCGATCTGGACCGCGGACACCATGGGCGGGATCTGTTCGATGTTCCCGACGAACCGGGCCGCAGCGGCGCGCACGTCGTCCAGATCGACCGCCGACATGTCGTAGGTGTCCAGCACCTGGCCCGAGTCGTCCAGAGTGGACGTGGCCGCGCCCAGGACCACCTCGCCCTCGTAGGACTTGGGCAGGGCCGTGAGGTAGCGCAGCAACCGCGTCGCCCGGCCCAGGCCGACCAGCAGCACGCCGGTGGCGTCGGGGTCGAGCGTGCCCCCGTGGCCGACCTTGCGCTGGCCGAAGATGCGCCGGCACCGCCCGACCACATCGTGGGAGGTGCAGCCCGCCGGCTTGTCGACGACGGCCAACCCGTCGATGCTCATCAGCCGGCCCGAGGGGCCGGCGCGGCCAGGCCGTCGATGCTCAGGCGGTCGCCACCAGGGGCAGCGCGTCCCGGATGGCGGTCAGCAGTTCCCGCACGGGCAGGGGCGACACGAAACCGGCGGCCGCCTTGTGCCCACCGCCCCCGAAGCCGATGGCCACCTCGCCCACGTCGAAGGAGGTGACAGCCCGGAGCGACACCTTGGTGCCGTCGGGGGTCTCCTTGAGCACGCAGGAGACGTCGGCCTCGGTCGCCCGGCGGATGAGGTCGATGAGGCCCTCGGTCTCCTCCAGGCCCACGCCGTACGCAGCCAGGTCGTCGGCGGTGATCCAGGTGGCGACGAAGCGCCGGTCGCCATCGTATTCAGCCCGCTGGAGGGCGGTGCCCGCCAGGCGCAGGTAGGCCAGCCGGTGCTCCTCGAAGAGCTGGCGGTTCATCGACCCGATGGGGAGGTCGAAGCCGGCGAGCTCCTGGGCCAGGGCGAACACCTCGGGGCTGGTGTTGTCGTACTGGAAGCGCCCGGTATCGCACACCAGCCCGGTGTAGAGGCACATGGCGGCGTCCCGGTTGAGGGCCCATCCCAGGCGGTCCAGCAGGCGGCGGACGACCACGGCCGACGCCGCCGCCTCGGGGTCGATGAGGTTCACCGTGCCGTAGCCGTCGTTGGTGCTGTGATGGTCGACGACGATCAGCTCGTGCGCCCGCTGGGCCGACGGGGCCAACTCACCCAGGCGACCGAGCGAGCCGCAGTCGAAGGTGAGCATCAGGTCGGGCTCGACCGGGAAGTCGGCCGGCTTGGTGGTCAGGTCGAGGCCCGGGAGGAAGGTGTAGTGCGGGGGTACTTCGAACGGTTCGGGCCAGGAGGCCACCGACTCCTTGCCGGCAACCAGGGCCAGATGGTGGAGGGCGAGCATCGAGCCGAGGGCGTCGCCGTCGGGGGTGTGATGGCAGGCCAAGGCGAGCGACGGGGCGGCGGCGATGGCCTCGGCGGCCCGGTCGAGCGTCGAGCCCTGCTCGAGAAGTGAAGGATGTGGGGTCATGACCCCTCCTGGGGCTTGTCCAGCCCCCGTAGAAGTTCTTCCACTCTAGAACCTAGGGCTATAGCGGGGTCAGGGACAAAGGTGAGGAGGGGCGTGCCCCGGAGGCGGAGCTGTCGGGCGATGGCCGACTGCATCCGGATGCGGTACTCGCCGAGTGCCACGGCTGCTCCCTCCGGGTCGCCCGTCGAGAGGGACGAGAACCAGACCACAGCATGGCTCAGTCCCGGCTCGACCCGCACGCCGGTGATGGTGACCAGCTCCAGCCGGGCGTCGTCGATGCGCTCGAGCTCGTCCCCGAGCACCTCCTGGACCACCTGGTTGACCCGGTCCATCCGCGGCTTCTTGGACGGGCTCACCGCCCCCCCCTCCCCGTTCTGGCTGCAGTTCGACGCGCATGCACGTCCAGGTGCAGCCAGAACGATCGGGTGGAGGAGGTCACAGCTCGTCCACCCACGTGGTCTCGAAGGCGCAGACGTCGATATCCGGCTTGCTCCACACCCAGCGCTCGACCGCGTCGACCACCTCGACCGCGTGAGCGTAGGAGTCCGACACCACGGCCATGCCGACCAGGGCCCGCTGCCACTTGTCCTGGTAGCCGACCTCGGCCACCGAGAGCTGGAAGCGGTGGCGGATGCCCTCGACGATCGGTCGCAACGCAGCCCGCTTCTCCTTCAGGGATCGGCTGGTGGGGATGTGCAGCTCCAGCCGCACCACAGCGACGTGCACTAGGTCCGGGGGATCTCCCGCTCCTCGTAGGTCTCGATGATGTCGCCCGACTTCAGATCCTGGAAGTCGGAGAGGCCGATGCCGCACTCGTAGCCGGCGGCCACCTCGCGGGTGTCGTCCTTGAACCGGCGCAGCGACGTGATGGTGCCGGTCCAGATGATGACGCCCTCCCGCAGGAAGCGGACCTTCGAGTTCCTGGTGATGACCCCGTTGGTGACGTAGCAACCGGCCACGGCGCCGATGCGGGGGACCCGGAAGACCTCGCGGACCTCGGCGTCGCCGGTGACAACCTCCTCGAACTCGGGCTTCAGCAGGCCGACCATGGCCTTCTCGACGTCCTCGAGGACCTGGTAGATGATCTGGTAGGTCCGGATGTCGACGTCGTCGGTCTCGGCCATGTCCCGGACCTTGCGGTCGGGGCGGACGTTGAAGCCGATGATGGTGGCGTTGGCGGCGGCGGCCAGCTGGACATCGTTCTCGGTGATGCCACCGACGGCGCGGTGCACGAAGGCCAGCTTCACCTCGTCGCGCTCCAGGCGCTTCAGGCTCTCGGTGAGGGCCTCGAGCGACCCGTTCACGTCGGCCTTCAGGATGAGGTTCAGCGTGGCCGTCTCGCCCCGCTGGATCTGCTCGAACAGATCCTCCAGGCGGGCGCCGCCGCCGATGTGCATGGCCGGGAGCTGGCGCATGCCCCGCAGCCGGAAGCGCTGGGCCCGGGCCTCGGCGACGATGCGGGCCGTCCTGTCGTCCTGGGCGACCCGGAAGTCGTCCCCGGCGCTGGGCACGTCGGAGAGACCGAGCACCTGCACCGGCATGGAGGGGGTGGCCTCTTTGATGTTGTCGCCCTTGTCGTCGATGAGGGCGCGCACCCGGCCCCAAGCCGCTCCGGCCACCATGGGGTCGCCGACTCGGAGCATGCCCCGCTCGACCAGGACGGTGGCCACCGGGCCCCGGCCCTTGTCGAGCTGGGCCTCCAGGACCACACCCTGGGCCCGGCCCTCGGGGTTGGCAACCAGCTCCTCGAGGTCGGCGACGACCAGAAGCTGCTCGAGCAGGTCGTCGACGCCCATGTTCTGCAGGGCCGACACCTCCACCATGATCGTGTCGCCGCCCCACTCCTCGGGGACGAGGCCCTGCTCGGAGAGGGCCT
>JALYYN010000364.1 GCA_030946525.1 Actinomycetota bacterium
CGCCGGCGTGGACGGGCAGGCGGATGGTGCGGCCGGTGTTGGCGATGCCGCGGGTGATGGCCTGGCGGATCCACCAGGTGGCGTAGGTGGAGAACTTGAAGCCCTTGCGCCAGTCGAACTTCTCGACCGCGTGCATGAGGCCCAGGTTGCCTTCCTGGATCAGGTCCAGCAGGGGCAGGCCGGAGGCCTGGTACTTCTTGGCGATGGAAACCACCAGGCGGAGGTTCGACTGGACGAAGGTGCGCTGGGCGCTGACGCCTTCCGCGTTGACGCGGCGCAGCTCACGCCGGCGGGCCTGGGGGAGACTTGTCTCGGTCTCCAGGTGGACCCGCGCCTCGTTGCCCGCCTCGATGGCCTTGGCCAGGCGGACTTCGTCGTCCTTGGTGAGCAGGGGGTACTGCCCGATATCGGTGAGGTAGAGACGGACGAGGTCTTCCTCATCCCGCTCGACACGCTCCTTGGCCAAAATGAAACTTCTTCCTTGGTGTTCAGCTAGCCACCGCTAGCGCGTGGGACATGGCAAAGAGACAACGCCGTAGAGGACGCGGGAATTCCGGCAGCCGAGGACCGGCATGAGCTGTCTCATCCCATTCTACCGGGCGGGTCAAGCCCGGCCGGCGCAGCCGTCGTTCGATGTCATTCTACCCCGCCGGCCGACGTTCCCGGTCCCATGCTCACGGCGCCGGGATCCCCGCGGGCTACGGCGGATCGGCCGGCCCGGTCCGGACCGTCCCGCCGAGCATGTCGCCCAGCCATTCCCCGACGGCGGCCCGGACCGAGTCGGTCCTGGTGAGGGTGAAGGTCCGCTCGACTCCCGACGAGATGTCCGTGCTCAGGCGTATGTGGGCCCGGAGCGGCTCGGCGGAGCCCTCCTCGACCCACGCCCGGATGATCAACAGTCCGGTCTGATCGTCAGCCATGGCTCCCCAGCCCCGCCGATCGTACGCGTGTTGTCCGATGTGACTGTACAGGTCCGCACCGCGAACCGTGCATCGGCCACACCACGGGCGGCGGTGGCCGTGTCGGTCCCATGGCGAGCACCGTACGCGGCCCCACGTGACCCGAGCGTTACTCCAGGGCGACGGCGACCGGCCCGAGCGGAGGCTCGTCACGGAGCCGTCACGGTCCGGTGACCCGGGGTGTTCGACGGTGTCTCCGACGACGGGAGCCCCCATGCTGACGACCGAGCTAACCTCACAACCGATCAACGTCGCTGGACGACGATCCATGCCCTTGCGACACGCCGGGCCCGTCGGGGCACTCCTCCTGACCGCGGTCCTCGGCGCGCTGGCATGGGGCGCGCTCCACGACGCGGCACGGGCGGAGGTCCCGCCGCCCCCGCTCGAACGAGCCGCCGGGGACGCGGGCGCCGCCCCCGCTCCCGCTGCGCCCGTCGACGCCTCGGGCACCATGCGCAGCGCCTGGCGACCCGACACCGCTGCCGTTCCGATCTCACCGGCGCCGGTGGCAAGTCCCGCCCCGATCGCGCCGGCTCCTCCGGTCGTCCCGACGACACTCGCGCCGCCACCGGCCACACTTCCGACGCGTGCCGTCCCCGATGCACCGGTCGCCACGACCCCGATTTCCGGGCTCGGGTCACCGACCATCGACGTCGTCGGCGCGCCCGATGTCCCCGGCGCCGGTGCCCCGGATCCCGCGATCACCCTCGTCCCGCCCGCCACCGACGTTCCGCTCGCCGCCCCTCCCCGGGCGATTCCCGGCCCGATCACCCCGGCCCCGCCGCGCTCGGCGGCCTCCCGCCCCTCGACGTTGATCGCCTCCCCGACGGTCGACCTGGCCGGCGATGCCCCTCCGGCCCCCGGCGCGGCCGCCCCGCAGCCGATGCTTGCCGCCGCGGCCCCGGCCGCTGGGCCCGGGGCGGTCAACCAGTGCAACGGCACCGACAACGTCGGTGGTCAGGCCGTCGCATGCGACACCACGATCACCAACCACATCAACCTCCTCACCGGGGTGACCAGTTCGACCGTGACCGTGACCGAGTGCCACGGCGCGGCGAACGCTGCGCTGCCCTGCGTGACCACGACCACCCCGTCGGACCAGCCGACCACCTCTGTCCACCAGTGCAACGGCTCGGGCAGCGGTGGCGGCGGGACGGTCACCTGCAACGTGAACATCGTGAACAACTGGACCGGCGTGGCCACCCCGACGCCGGCCACCTTGAACCAGTGCAATGGCGCGGGCGCCGGTGGCGGTACCCAGCCCACCGTCTCGTGCGACCAGGTCGCTGATTCAACCGCCGCCACCATCACCCAGTGCAACGACTCTGGCAACGGGGGCGGCGCCTCGATGCGGGTCCAGTGCGCGGTGGCGCCCTCGACAGAGGTGTCGAGACTCCCGGTCACCGTCGACCAGTGCAACGGCTCCGGCAACGGCGGGGGCGCCCTGGTGACGTGCACGGTGTCGGTCACCAACCAGGTCGTCCCGACGCCGCCGGTAACGCCCCCGGTCGTGACCCCGCCGCCGGTCACGCCGCCCGTCGTCCCGCCGCCCGTCGGTACACCGCCGCCGGTGGTGGTTCCGCCGCCCGTGACGCCGCCCGTAGTGGTCCCTCCCCCCGCAACACCGCCGGTCGTCACGCCGCCGCCGGTCACGCCGCCCGTCGTCACGCCGCCCGTCGTCACCCCGCCGCCGGTGACCCCGCCGGTGGTCACGCCGCCCGTCGTCACGCCTGCCCCGGTTGTCACCTCTACGCCCGTCACGCCCCCGATCGTGGTCCCGCCGGTGGGGACGCCGGCCAACGTGACCTCCGCCCCGGAGTCGCCGACTGTGGCCATTCCCCTCGCTGCGGAGCGCCTGATCGGGGTCGACCTGGCGCCGGCCGGGCCGTCGGCGGCCAACCCGCTCGTCGTCATCCCGGCCACGACATCAGCGCCGGGCCAGCTGTCGCCGTCGACCGCGACCGCTGCGGCCGGAGAAGCAACGGCGGCGACCCCTACGACGCCCCTCCCGGTGTTCACCGTGGTGTCGTCGGGTCGCCCGACGGACGCCACCGCGACCGCCCCGGACGACAGCGCTGCGTCGGCGGCCGCCGTGTCGTCCGTGTCGTCCCTGGCCCGTACCGGCTCCGACAGCCTCGCCCTGCTGCGTGCGGCGCTGATCGCCATGGCCCTCGGAGGCCTGCTGGTCCTGGTGGCCGGGAGGTCGGCGCCCCTACCCCGTGTAGCGGTTCGTGATCGGTAGCCGCCGGTCCTTCCCGAAGGCCTTCGGGGTGACCCTCACCCCGGGAGGGGCCTGGCGACGCTTGTACTCGGCCCGGTCGACCATGGTGACTATCCGGCGGACCAGGTCCCGTTCAAAGCCGGCGGCTTCGAGGTCGCCGGCGGTGGCGTCGCCCTCGACGTAGGCCAGCAGGACGGGGTCGAGCTCCTCGTAGGCCGGCAGCGACTGGTCGTCGCGCTGGTCCGGCCGCAGCTCGGCCGATGGCGCCTTGGTCAGGACCGACTCCGGGATCGGCGGGGTGGCGCCGGCGACGAGCGCCCGGCGGTTCCGGTCCCGGCAGAGGTCGTACACGAGCAGCTTCGACACGTCCTTGATGACGGCGAAGCCGCCGGCCAGGTCGCCGTACAGGGTCGAGAAGCCGGCCGCCATCTCGCTCTTGTTCCCGGTGGCGAGGACCAGCCAGCCGAACTTGTTCGACAGGGCCATCAGCGTCGTCCCCCGCACCCGGGCCTGGACGTTCTCCTCGGTCAGGTCCTCCTCGACTCCTGCGAAGGACTCGGCCAGCATGTCCAGGAAGGCGGCGTGGGCGGGCTCGATCGGGATGGTGCGTACCTCGATGCCCAGCGCGTCGCCCAGGGCCACCGCGTCGCCCAGAGAGCCTTCGCTGGAATAGCGGGACGGCATGCAGACGCCGTGGACGTGGTCGGCGCCCAGGGCGTCGGCGGCGATGACGGCGACCAGGGAGGAGTCCACCCCGCCGGACAGGCCGATCACCGCGTCGGTGAAGCCGTTCTTGCGGGCGTAGTCGCCGGTCCCCATGACCAGGGCCTCGTAGACCTCCCGGACCGGCGGCAGCGGGTCGACCAGCGCCGGGACCAGGATCCCGTCGTTGGCCCGGGGCTCGGCGCTGACCAGCACCTCAAGCAGGGGCGGGGCCATGGCCCGGCCCCGGGGGTCGAGCAGGCGCTTGCGGAAGACGGGCCGGATGTCGACGTCGGCCACGAGATCGGCGGCGGCGAACTGCGGCGCCCGACCCAGGACTCTGCCGTTGGCATCGAGGAGGAGCGAGGCGCCGTCGAAGACGAGCTCGTCCTGGCCGCCGAGCAGGTTGACGTAGACCAGCGCGCACGACGCATCGGCGGCGCGGGTGGCCAGCATCCGCTCCCGCTCGGCCAGGCGCCCGGCGTAGTAGGGGGAGGCGTTGAGGTTGACGATCAGCTCGGCGCCGCCGGCGGCCTCCTCCGCGATGGGCCCGTCGGGCGACCAGGAGTCCTCGCACACCGAGACGCCGACCTTCACGCCGCCGATCACGAACAGCTGGGGATCGCCCTGACCGGGGGCGAAGTAGCGCTGTTCGTCGAAGACCGCGTAGTTGGGGAGGATACGCTTGCGGTAGACGCCCTGGACCTCGCCGTGGGCGCAGACGGCGGCGGCGTTGTACAGGTCGCGCCCGGCGTCGACGAAGCCCACCACCGCCGCGCACCGTCCGGTGCGGGAGGCCAGCTTGGCCAGCGCGGCCCGGTTGTCGGCCACGAACGCCGGCTTGAGCAGGAGGTCCTCCGGGGGATAGCCGGTGACGGCCAGTTCGGGGAACACGGCCAGATCGCACCCCTGCCGGTCGGCCCGTTCGAGGGCGGCCAGAATGGTGGCGACGTTGCCGTCCAGGTCGCCGACGACCACGTTGATCTGGCAGGCGGCGACGCGCAGTCGGGGCACGCCCGGAGCCTAACGACGGCGGGAGCCGCCACCATTTTCCCGCCCTCGAAGGGAGCCGGTGCCGACTTCGGGGTTCGGCGGCCCGGCTGGGAGACTGCCGGGCATGTGGCTGTCGGTCGCCATCGAGCACTCGGCCGCCCCCGCCGCAGTGCGGGTCGCGCTCGAGCGGCTGCGCGAGCCCCACCCGGCGCTCACCCCCCGCCTCGAGGCCGACGACGCCCTGCGCGACGCGCTGATCGCAGTCACCGCCGCCAGCCGGTCGCTCACCGAGCTGCTCCTGGCCGACCCCGCCGCCATCGAGGTGCTGGCCGACCTCGACGCCCGCCCCGCCCTCGCCGACATCGGCGATCTGCGCGGCTGGAAGCGACGGGAGCTGCTGCGCATCGCGGCCCGGGACCTGGTGGGCCTCGACGACCTCCCGGTGGTCGGCGACGCCCTGGCCCGGATGGCGGGCGACGTGCTGGAGGGCGCGGTCGAGGCGGCCGACGCCCGCGACCTGGCCGTGATCGGCATGGGCAAGCTGGGTGGCACCGAGCTGAACTACTCGAGCGACGTGGACATCGTCTTCGTCGGGTCGGGCGCCCCGGAGGACGACCGCGCCGCCCGGGCCGTCCTCGACGCGGCCCGGACGTGTTTCCGGGTCGACGTCGACCTCCGGCCCGAAGGCCGCGACGGGCCGCTGGTCAGGTCGCTGGACGCCTACGAGGCGTACTGGGACCGGTGGGCGCACACCTGGGAGTTCCAGGCCCTGCTCAAGGCCCGCCCGGTGGCCGGCGATCCGGAGCTGGGTGAGCGGTTCCTGGCCCAGGCCCAGCGCCGACTCTGGGAGCGGCCGTTCACCGCCGAGGATCTGCGGGCCGTCCGGGCCATGAAGTCCCGGGCCGAGTCCGAGCTCGCCCGCAAGGGCCTCACCGAGCGCGAGGTCAAGCGGGGGCGGGGCGGCATCCGCGACATCGAGTTCTCCATCCAGCTCCTGCAGCTCGTCCACGGCCGCCACGACGCCGCCCTGCGCTCCCCGACCACCCTGTCGGCGCTGGCCGAGCTGGGCGCCGGCGGCTACGTCGACCCCGCCGACGCCCGGTCGCTGGACCACGCCTACCGGCTCCTGCGGGCCGTCGAGCACCGCCTCCAGCTCGTCGCCGAGCAGCCGGTGCACACCCTGCCGTCCGACCCCGCGGCCATGGACCGCCTTGCCCGGGTCATGGGGTACCGGGACACGCCCGAGGCGGTGGCCGGCGCCCTCCTCGGCGGCTACCTCACCCGGCAGCAGGCCGTGGTCCGCTCCATCCACGAGCACCTCTTCTTCCGGCCCCTGTTGGAGGCGTTCTCCCCTGCGCCGACCACCGCCGCCGCCGCCGATCCCCCGACGCCCTCGCTCTCCCCCGACGCGGTGGCCGCCCGCCTCTCCGCATTCGGCTTCACCGACGCCGTCCGCACCCGCCAGGCCCTCCAGGAGCTGACCCGCGGCCTCACCCGCTCCTCCCGGCTCATGCAGCAGATGCTGCCGCTGCTGCTGGGCTGGCTGTCGGAGTCGCCCGACCCCGACCTCGGGCTGCTGGGCCTGCGGGTCCTCGCCGCCGGCGAGCAGCAGGCCACCGAGCTGACCGTCGCCTTCCGCGAGTCGCCCGAGGTCGCCCGCCGGCTCTGTGTGGTCCTGGGCACCAGCCGGCTCCTGGCCCAGACCCTCGAGCACCAGCCCGACCTGATCCCCGCCCTCGGCCACCCCGACGGGTTGGTCCCGCGGACAGCGGAGGCGCTGCGGGCGGGAAGCGCCTCCGCTGTCGGCTGGCGCGAGCACATGGAGGACCGCCGGCTCGGCCTGCTCCGCTTCAAGCGACGAGAGGAGCTGCGGGTGGCGGCCGCCGACCTCCTGGACCTGGCCACCTCGGCGGGCGGCGACCCGTTGGCGGCCACGGCCGTCCAGCTCACCGCCCTCGCCGAGGCCGCGGTCCAGGCAGCCCTGGACGCGCTGGCTCCGCAGGTGCCGTTCGCGGTGGTCGCCATGGGCCGGTTCGGGGGCTCGGAGCTTTCCTACGCCAGCGACCTCGACCTGCTCTTCGTCTACGACGGTTCCACTCCGGCCGACTTCGAGAGGGCGGCGAGGACCGGCGAGCAGCTCGTCCGCTTCCTGGGCGGCGCCACGCCACCGACGCAGATCTATCTCGTCGACCTCGCCCTGAGGCCCGAAGGCAAGGACGGCCCACTGGCCCGCAGCCTCGACGGCTACCGGGCCTACTACCAACGGTGGGCCAGGACCTGGGAGCGCCAGGCCCTCGTGCGGGCCCGGCCCGTCGCCGGCGATCCCGACGTCGCTCGCTGCTTCATGGAGGTGATCGAGCCCCACGTGTGGGGTGGCGGCGGCCTGCCCGTGGAGCAGGCCCGCGACATCCGGCGCATGAAGGCCCGCATCGAGCGGGAGCGGCTGCCCACCGGGGACGACCCGCAGTTCCACCTCAAACTGGGCCGCGGCTCGCTGTCCGACGTGGAGTTCACCGTGCAGCTCCTCCAGTTGCAGCACGGCGTGCCGGGCGCCGGGACCATGGCTGCGCTCGCGGCGCTGGAGGCCTCGGGCGCGCTCACGGCGGACGACGCCTCCGTCCTGGCCGACGCCTACCGCTTCTGCGACCGGACGCGGAACCGCTGGTTCCTCGTCAAGGGCTCCGCCGGCGACGCCCTCCCGAGCCGCCCCGAGCAGCTGGCCCGGCTGGCACGGTCGCTCGGCACCGGACCTCACGACCTGCGCGAGCAGTACCGGCGGGTGACCCGCCGCTGCCGGGCCGTGGTCGAGCG
>JALYYN010000371.1 GCA_030946525.1 Actinomycetota bacterium
GAGGCGCTCTACCTGCACGGCAGCTTCGGCGCCGGCAAGTCGCACTTCATGGCCGTCCTCCACCTGCTGCTCCAAGGCCACCCGGCGGCCCGGGCCAAGCCCGAGTTGCACCCGGCCATTGCCAAGCACGACCCCGCGCTGGCCGGCAAGCGGTTCCTGCTCGTGCCCGTCCACTTCCTCGACGCCCGGTCGATGGAGCAGAAGATTCTCGGCGGCTACGTGGAGCGGGTCTCCGCCGTCGCCCCCGACGCGCCCGTGCCGGCGGTGTTCCTGGGCGACGCCATCGTCGCCGCCGAGCTCCCCGGCCTGAGGGCCAAGCTGGGCGACGACGCATTCCTTGCCGGCCTGAACGACACCGGCGGGGGTGACGACGACTGGGGCGACTTCGCATCGACCTGGACGGTGGCGTCGCTGGAGGCCGCCATCGCCGCCCCAGCCACGAGCGAACAGCGCCAGTCCCTGGTGGCCGCCTACATCGCCACCTACCGGCAGGGCACGGCCAGCGAGGCCCTTGCCACCGGCGAGGGCTACATCGACCTCAGCCGGGGCCTGGCCGCCATCAGCGCCCACGCCCAGAGCCTGGGCTACGACGCCATCGTCCTGTTCCTCGACGAGCTGATCCTCTGGCTGGCGTCCACCATCGGCGATCTCGACTTCGTCCAGCGCGAGTCGCAGAAGCTCACGAACCTGGTCGAGGGCTCGGCGGCCAACCGGCCCATCCCGATCATCAGCTTCGTGGCCCGCCAGCGCGACCTGCGCGAGCTGGTGGGCGACCACATCGTCGGTGCCGAGCGGGTCAGCTTCGCCGACACGCTCACGCTGCAGTCCGGCCGCTTCGGCGAGATCGTCCTCGAAGCCGGCAACCTGCCGGTGGTGGCCAAGCGCCGGCTCCTGCAGCCGGTCTCGGATGCGGCCGACCAGCAGCTGCGCGACGCAGTCGACCAGGCGCTACGGGGCCGCGACGACGTGCGGTCGGTGCTGCTGGGATCGGAAGCCGACCTCGAGCTGTTCCGCACCGTCTACCCCTTCTCGCCGACCCTCGTACGGGCTCTGATCGACGTAGCCGAGGCGCTGCAGCGCGAGCGCACCGCGCTCAAGGTGATGCTGCAACTGCTGGTCGACCGGCGCGACCAGCTCCAGCTCGGGGAGATCATCCCCGTCGGCGACCTGTGGGACGTCGTTGCCGCCCGCGACGAGCCCCTCGCCAAGGAGCTGCGCAGCCTCTTCGCCACGGCCAAGCGCCTCTACCGGACGCGGCTCCGTCCCATGCTCCTGGCCGAGCATTCGCTCAGTGACGACGTCGACGCCGGCGATCCCCGCTGGAAGGCGTTCCAGGGCGACGACCGCCTGCTGAAGACGCTCCTGCTGGCCGGCCTCGTGCCCGAGGTCGATGCCTTCCGCAACCTCGACGCCGCCCGCCTGGCCGCCCTCAACTGGGGCTCGATCCAGAGCCCGATCCCCCACCGCGAGACCCAGGTCGTGGTCACCAAGCTGAACCGGTGGAACAGCCAGGTCGGCGAACTGAAGGTGGGCGACGACCCCGTCAATCCCACGGTGTCGCTGATGTTGGTCGATGTGGACTCCGAGTCGGTGGTGGCCGCCGCCCGGGAGTCCTACGACCGCCTCGGCGACCGCCGCCGCGCCCTGCGCGAGCTCATCGACGCCATGCTCGACAACCGCCTCGGCACCGACCTGACAACCACCTACAAGCTGGTCTGGCGGGGCACAGACCGGGCCGTCGACATCTCGTTCGGCAACATCCGCGATCGTGGCGAGGTGGCCGACATCGCCTTGCGGGCCGGCGGCGGCCGGCCGAAGGTGTTCATCGACTTCCCCTTTGACGAGTTGGGCCACACACCCGAGGAGGATCTCGAACGCCTCGACACCTGGGACGACCGCAACGAAGCTACGGCCACGGTGTGCTGGCTGCCGTCGTTCTTCAACAACGAGGGTCTGGGCGGGCTCGGCCGCTACGTCGCCCTGAGCGAGCTCATGCGCAGTGAGCAGCGCTTCGAGCAGCACACCCAGCACCTCTCCCAGCGCCAGCGCCTTGAGCTGCGCCCCGTCCTCACGTCGATGCGCGACCAGCTCCGGGCCCAGCTCCGCGACGCGGTGCTCGTGGCCTACGGGGTGCGCTCGGGCGCCCATCCGTGGGTGGACGACGCGTCATCCCTGGCTGACCACTTCCGCAGCCTCGACCCGGCACTGGTTGTCCGCCCGACCACGTCGCCGGCCATGGCCGGCGCCCTCGACGAGCTGTGCGACCAGATGCTCACCGCTCAGCTTCCGGGTCATCCCCGCTTCGATGCAAAGGTGACACCGGGGGCGCTGCGGACCACGTGGGACGAGGTGCGTCGGGCCCTGGCCGACCCCGACGGCCGGATCAACGTCGAGACGATGAACCGCCCCGCCCTCCGCAACGTCGCGACCGCCCTCGGGATCGGCCAGATGGGCGACTCCCACTTCGTGCTGTCCCGTGACTGGTCGAACCGGGTGTTCGACCGCCGGCTCGATGCAGCCCGTAACGACGGGCGCACGGCCACCGTGTCCGACGCCCGGCTGTGGATCGACGAGGCCGACGGGGGCCCACGCGGACTGCCGCCCGAGATCGCCGACCTGATCGTGCTCACCGTCGCCGCCCAGTGCGACCACAGCCTGACCCAGAGCGGCCTGGCCGTCACACCGACGCCGGGACGGCCCCTCGCCGGCGACATCGTGCTCCGGCCCGAGCTGTTGCCCGATGTCGACTCGTGGCGCCGTGCCGTCGCCACGGCCGGTGCGGTGTTCGGCAGCGCTGCCGGTGCCCACGTGTCCGGGCCCGAGGTGGGAGCCTTCGGCGACGACGTGGCTGCGAAAGTCGCCGTTCTGCAGGACGGTGCCGCCCGATTGGTCGACGCCGTCGACGCGGCCTACCGCCGGCGAGGACTCGACGACGGCGACCGCCGGCGCACCGCTCGAGCCGCTCGGCAACTGGTGCGCGACCTGCAGGGGAAATCGGGCCACGACGCCGTGACCCGGCTGGCTGCGTTCGAGGCGCCCACGTCGGCCGCCGCCGTGGGCACGTCGCTGCGCTCGGCCATGGAGGTGACACGCTCGCTCTCCGATACGAACTGGGCCCTCCTGGAAGCGGCCGCCGCGGTTGTCGGTGACCGGGTGGCCGAGGCGCTCGCGGCTGACGAGATCGCCCGAGCGTGGGACCTGACCCGCCGAGACCTCGAGGCTGAGGCAACGAGGGCTCTGGCACCCCGGCCAGATCCCGCTGCCCCGGAGCCGAGTCGCCCTCCGGTACCGGGCGACCGGGCCGGCGGCCGGGTTGTGCGTGACGTGGCCGGCCTCGACGCCGCCTTGGCCGAGATTCGGGCCGCGCTCGACGCGCTCGGTTCTGTCGACGTCTCCTGGCGGGCGCCCGGCCCGCCGGCATGACCGGCCCGGGAGGCCGCTCGGCCGACCCTGTTCCGCCCAGGGTCACCGGGGCCCAGCTCGTCCCACTGGTCGAGCGGGCCGTCGACAAGGCGGAGAACGGGCGCCGGCCGGTGGTCCTGGTCCACGCCGACCCCGACGCCGTGCCCCAGGTCGGCGACGTGCGCGGGCGAGCGGTGACCATCCACGGGTCACGGTCGCCCCTGCAGATCCGCTCCCTCCTACGCGCCGAGGAAGAGGGCGCCCTGGTCGTGCTCACCGACTGCGAGCCGACGACTTTGGGCGACGACGTCTTGGCCCGGGTCTCCGGTCACCGGGTCCGCCATATCGACCGGTGGGCCACGGTGTGCGACCTCTTCGGCGCCGATCGTCCCTCCCCCGGCCTCGTCCGGAAGGCTCACCTCGCCGACGCCCTGATCGAGGCTGCGCCCGTCGATGGCTACCCGCGGCTCGCCATTCGCGTGCTCGACCTCGATACCGCGACCGCGGCGTTGCTGCGGGTCTCGATCGGGATCGCCGACGACGTCACCGACCTCGCCGGCCTCCTGCGCTGGCTCGGTCATGCCGACGCCGTGGGCCGGGTCGCCAACGCCCGAGATGATCTGCTCGCCGACCTCGAACCGGGGCTCCGTGCCCGGTTCGGCGACGGGGTCGACGCCGTTCTGGCCGCCCTCGCCGCCGGCCGAGCCGGCGACCTCGTACCCCTCGGCATCGTGGCCGGCACAGTGCACACTCCGCCGGCCGACGACGTTGCCGCCATCGTGCGGCTCGACGAGCGGCTTGGCGGGGCCGGCCTGACCGGCGACGCGTGCCGGGCATGGGGCGCTGCTGCTGAGGCCTTGGTGCGCGAGGTCGACGACCCGGGCCGCGCGGCCGGCTGGCTCGATCGTGCCGGCGTGCTGCTCGCCGACCTGGGCGCCGCCCACCTGGCCCACCGTTCCGACCTGCTGCCCGCCGGCTTCGAGCAGCGGCTGCGAGCTGCGGCAGAGGCGCTTACCCGGGGCGTCGACGTCGACGCCCATGTGGCGATCGAGCGGACGGCGTCGCACGACGGTGCCCGCCATGCCCGGGAACGCGTCGACCGGCTGCGAATGGCGGCCCGGCTCCGGCGCCGCGCATCGCACGCGTTGACCGGGCTCGACGATCTGGCCTCCGCCGCCACGGCCTACGAGTACGACGGGGCCTGGCTGGATGCGGCCCGCACCGTCGTCTCGCGAGGCGACACCGACCCGGTGTTTTCTGCATTGTGCGCGTCGATCACCGCCGAGGCCGACCAGGCGCGGGCGACAGACGGGCTCCGCTTCGCTCGGCTGGCCGCCAGCGCTGGCGACGCCGTACCGGCGCCGCACCTTGGCGTGGAAGACGTGCTCGACCGGGTAGTCGCTCCCTTGGCAGCCGTCCGCCCGGTCCTGCTCGTCGTCCTCGACGGCATGGGCTGGCCCACGTTCACCGAGCTTCTCGGCGCGCTGGAGGGCGCGGGCTGGTCGCCGTGGCGACGCCCGAATGGCCGAGATGCCAGCCAGGTGGCGGTCGCCGCGCTCCCGACGGTCACTGAGGTCAGCCGCACGTCCCTGCTCGCCGGGCGGCTCCGCTCCGGCGACGACAGCAGCGAGCGCCGGGCCTTCGCCGCCCATGCCGGGCTCCTCACGGTCACCGGCGCCGGGCCGGCGCCGCAGCTGTTCCACAAGCGCGACCTGCGCGTCGGCGGGCTCGACACGCTGCCCGACGGCCTCCTCGACGCCGTGGCCGACGACCGGCGGAAGATCGTCGGCGCCGTGCTGAACAACATCGACGAGCGTCTGAAGGACGTCGCCCAGCCCGGCGACGGCTGGGAGCTGCGCGACCTCGACCCGCTCCGGCATGTCCTGGACGAGGCCCGCCGTGCCGGCCGGGCCGTCGTCATGACGGCCGACCACGGCCATGTTCTCGACCGTAATGCCGAGGTCCGCACGGGCGGGGGCGGCGGCGAACGGTGGCGGCCGGCTGAGCCACCCGCCGGCGACGGGGAGGTACTGGTTCAGGGCCGGCGGGTAGTGACCGACGACCACCGGGCCGTGCTGCCGTGGCAGGAGCAGCTCCGGTACGGGCCTCGGCGCAACGGCTACCACGGCGGCCTCACGCCCAAGGAACTGTTCGTGCCACTGGTGATCCTGACGACCGAGGACCTGCCCGCTGGCAGTGGTTGGGCGCCCGGAGGGTTCCGCCGGCCCGCGTGGTGGCACCACACCCAACTTCGGCCTGCGGCACCGGCTCCTGTTGCACCCGTGCCGGCGGCGGCGCCGACGCTGTTCGACCCGCCGGCACCACCTTCGACAGCCTGGATCGACTCACTTCTCGCCAGCTCCCTCCTGCTGGAGCGCCGAGCGAACCCGCGGGTCCGCCTCGGCGACCCCGAACTGCGCCGTCTCCTGAGCGTCGTCGACGCGGCCGGCACCATGGCCATACCACTGGCTCGGCTGGCGACGGAGGCCGAACTGCCCGCAGCGCGAATCGACCGCTACGTCGCCCAGCTCCAGGAGCTGCTCAACGTGGACGGGTACGGCGTGGTTACCACCGCCGGCAATGAGGTCCGCTTCGACCGGGCGCTTCTGAACCGCCAATTCTCACTGTGACCGTCTCACTGTGACCGTCTCGCTGTGACGGTCTCGCCCCAGCGCCGGCTGGAGATCATCGACGCCCTGCGCCACGGAACCGTGCCGTCCCACGGCCTCGACGCGCTGGCCGTCGGGCTCGACGCCTTCCAGTCCGCGCTGGACGAGGACCTCGACCGCATCGCCGCCGGTGGCGGCGTGTTCAAGGCGATCCGCGGCGAGTACGGCGCCGGCAAGACGTTCCTGACCCGCTGGCTGGCCGAGCGGGCCAAGGCCCGCGGCTTGGCCGCTGCGGAGGTGCAGATCTCAGAGGCCGACACGCCCCCGCACCGGTACCAGACGATTTACCGTCGCCTGGTGGAGCAGCTGTCGACGGCGAGTGTGCGCTCGGGCGCGTTCCGATCGGTCGTGGATTCGTGGTTCTTCACACTGGAAGAGGATGTGCTCGCCAGCGGCAACGTCGACGAGGCCGACACCCGGGAGCTGACCCGCATGACAGGGGAGCTCATGGAGCGCCGGCTCGGCGACATCACCCGGACTGCACCCGCCTTCTCCGCCGTGCTTCGCGCCTACCTCGCAGCCACGAGCACCGGCGACCGTGCCCTCGCCGACGGACTCCTCGCCTGGCTCGGCGGCCAGCCCAACGTGGCCGCCGGGGTGAAACGAGCCGCAGCCGTGAAGGGCGACGTCGACCACGACGCCGCTCTGGCCTTCCTGACGGGCCTGCTCGTCGTGCTCCGCGATGCGGGCTTCGGGGGCCTCCTCCTGGTCCTCGACGAGGTCGAGACGATGCAGCGCATGCGCTCGGATACCCGTGATAAGGGGCTTGAAGCGCTGCGCAAGCTCATCGACGACATCTACGAGGGGCGGTTCCCCGGCCTCGGCCTGGTCATCACCGGTACGCCGGCTTTCTTCGACGGCCCCCAGGGCGTCCAGCGACTGCCGCCGCTGGCCCAGCGGCTGGCCACCGACTTCGGCACGGCCGCACGCTTCGACAATCCCCGGGCCGTGCAGATCCGCCTACCCGGCTTCACCCTCGAGTCCCTCGTGGACGTGGGCCGACGGGTACGGGACCTCTATGCCGAGGGCTCGGCGGGCTCGGACCGCGTGGCGGTGATAGTGGACGATGCCTACCTCGCCGACCTCGCCGCCGCAGTAACCGGCACCCTCGGTGCCAAGGTCGGCATCGCTCCTCGCCTCTACATCAAGAAGCTTGTTGGCGACGTCCTCGACCGGGTCGACCTTCACGAGGACTTCGACCCGCGCCGGGACTACTCGCTGACCATCGCCGACAACGAGCTCACCGAAATCGAACGCAACGCCCGGGCCGCGACGAGCGTCGACGAGATCGACCTTGCGCTCGAGCCGTGAGCGGCCCGGGAGGCCGCTCCAGAAGCAATCACGGGGCGGGAGCCCCGTGAGCGGCGACCCGTTCGACCTGCTGCACCCTGCCGTCGCCCACCACATCGTCAACAGCCTCGGCTGGCGGTCCCTGCGGCCGCTCCAGTCGGCCGCCATCGAACCCATCCTCGCCGGCGACCATGCGATCGCCATGGCGCCAACGGCCGGCGGCAAGACCGAGGCTGCGTTCTTCCCGCTGCTCTCCCGGATGCTCGCCGAGGACTGGCGGGGCCTGACCGTCCTGTACGTGTGCCCGCTTCGGGCGCTGCTCAACAACCTGCATCTCCGCCTCGAGGGCTACGGGCGGCTGGTCGGCCGCAGCGTCGGCCTGTGGCACGGCGACACCAGCCAGCCCGAGCGCGCCCGCCTGTTGGCCGAGCCGCCCGACGTCCTCCTCACCACGCCCGAGTCGATCGAGTCGATGCTCGTCTCCCGGCGGGTGGACCACCAACGCTGGTTCGCCGACGTGCAATCCGTCGTGGTCGACGAGGCCCATGCATTCGCCGGCGACGACCGGGGTTGGCACCTGCTCGCCGTCCTGGAACGTGTCAGCCGCCTGGCCGGCCGGGAGGTTCAGCGCATCGCGCTGTCGGCAACGCTCGGCAACCCCGACGAGCTGCTCACCTGGCTCACGACCACCTGCCGGCGATCTGGCCACGTCCTCAGCCCTGCCGTCGAGGTCACGAAGAGACCCGACGTGACCCTTGACTACGTCGGGAGCCTCGCCAACGCAGCCCTCGTCATCTCCCGCCTGCACCGGGGCGAAAAGCGCCTGGTCTTCGTCGACAGCCGAGCCGGTGCGGAGAAGCTGGCCGCCGCGCTCCGGGGCCACGAGGTCACGGCTTTCGTGTCCCACGGCTCGCTCGGCGCAGGCGAGCGCCGAACCGCCGAAGCCGCGTTCAGGGAGGCCCGGGACTGCGTGATCGTGGCCACGTCGACCCTGGAGCTGGGCATCGACGTCGGCGACCTCGACCGGGTCATCCAGATCGACGCCCCGCCGACCGTCGCATCGTTTCTCCAGCGACTCGGTCGCACCGGCCGTCGGGCCGACACGACACGCAACGCTCTGCTCCTGGCGACAAGTGACAGCGCGCTCCTGAGGTCCGCCTCGATCCTGCTCCGCTGGAGCGAGGGATACGTCGAGCCCATCACCCCGCCCCCGGACCCCCTCCACCTGGCCGCCCAGCAACTCCTGGCGCTGGCGCTGCAGGACCGTGGGGTCGGGCAGTACACCTGGACCGAGTGGCTCGGCAATCCGTTCGTCCTCGGTCAGCGTGTGAAGACACTCGTGCCGGAGATTGTCGGGTTCCTGTTGGAGCAAGGTTTCCTCGACGACCAGGGAGGCGTCCTGGGTATCGGCGCCCAGTCCGAAGCAGTCTTCGGCCACAAGCACTTCATGGAGCTTCTCTCCGTCTTCACTTCTCCCCCGGTCCTGTCTGTCCGGCACGGCAGGGAGGAGATCGGCCTCGTGCCGGACGAGGCTCTGCTCGCTCGCCCGCCGGGCGCGGCCGCCGGAGGCGCTGCGGTACTCACCCTTGCGGGTCGCGGTTGGTTGGTCCTCTCCGTCGACTGGCCCCGACGGATCGTCCAGGTCGAGCCCACCGAGGCGCCGGGTGTCGCCCGCTGGAACGGCGGCGGTCAACCACTCGGCGCCCACGTTTCCCGCGGTATCCGGGCCGTCCTGTGCGGCGCCGACCCTGTCGGGATCGAGCTCAGCGGCAGGGCGAAGGAGCGCCTTGCCCAGGCAAGGGCCGATCAGTGGTGGGCGGAACCGGACGCGACGACTGTGGTCCGTGACGCCACGGGGAAAACGCTCTGGTGGACGTTTGCGGGTTGGAAGGCGAACCTGTGGCTCGCTGCCGTCGCCAGCGCCGCGGGCCTTCGCAGCAGCGTCAACCAGCTCGACGACCTCGCGATCAGCCTCGACGCCGACGTCGATACTGACGCCCTACGAACGGTTTTGCGGGATACCGATCCGGCGGATCTGGTGCTCGCTACCTGGATCACCGCCGAGGCGATCGACGGCCTGAAGTTCGCCGAGTGCCTCCCCCGCCGACGAGCGACCGAGCTTGTCGTGCGTCGTTTGGCTGATACCACGTCAGTGGCAGGCGCCCAGCGCGAACGCCTTGGCTCGGCGGTATTGGCACCCTGACCCGTCAACGCCGGGCCCATCGGGTGTCATCTTCATTGGTGCGCCGCTCGCTTCCGAAGCCGAGGTAGCGCGATTGGCTGCTGAGCCGCGACGGAACGTGCTCCTCGCCGAGAAGGCGGCTCAAATAGTCCAGGCCGGCGGCGTCGCTCATGCCGGCGAAGAAGAGCTTGGTCAGATGGTTGGTGAGGATGGCCTGGGACTGCTTGCCGTAGGCGGCCTCGATCTGGCCGACCGACTGCCAGGCCGTCACCAGCTGCACCCCGATACCCGACAGGGTCGAGGCCCATGAGGGCAGCTGGTCGGGTCGGAGCGTTCCGGCCTCGTCGATCACCAGGAGCAGCGGCGGGTCGAGGGGCCACCAGGCTGGCGAACGCGCCGGCGGCCTTGCGCTCGGGATCGCCGTCGCCCTTCAGTGCCCGCATCAGGACCTCTTCCGCGTCGAGCCACGGGTTCGGTCGGTCACCGTTGGGGATGGGTTTGCGGCGTCGTTCATGGTCGTGAACGATGCGCTCCGGCGTCGCCGGGGTCATCCCCCTCTCACCCGGTGGAAAAGGGGGTTGACCGGTTCGAGGTGTTCAGCTGGGCCGGCGCTGCCACCTCGGCAGGATCGGCGGAAGGTCAGTCCCTTCAGGGTCGGGCGGCGGCGGGCTCTCCCCGTCATCGCCAACCCATCGCCGACCGTACTGGTCGGGCAAATCGCCCCAGCCGAAGATCGCCGCCGGTCTGGTCGGCACAATGCCATAGACGTCGATGGGGTCGGCGCGCTCGGGGCCGACCGTGCAGAGGTGGGTCCAGTCGTCGCCGAAGTCGAAGACGTAGGCGAACTTCTCGCCGGCGGCGAGGCGGCTCAGCTTTGTCCGACGCGAGTCGACGAACACCCGGTCCTCGTCGAACTCGTCGTCGGGCGTGCCGACCGCGGATCTGTCCGCAAGGAATAACTCGTGGAGGTGGGACAGATCCCAGCGCCCGAAGGCGTCGTCGATCGCCTGGGCGAACTGTTCGAAGGTGTGGGTGCGGGCAGCGACGAACGTCCGCCCGGGCCGCGGCCAGAAGTCCCCGTGCTCGCCGCCACTCACCAGCTCGACGTCGATGATCAACCAGGTGCGGGCCACACCCCTAACCGTAACGGCGCGCGGGAAGCGTCAGCGAGCAGCGTGCTCCCGTCGGAGGACCAACGCCGCGTCGAGCGCGACACTGGGGTCCCGTGCGATGGCCCGCCGCTCGACCTTCATCTCCTCGACGGTCACCGGCCGGCCCTCCGCCACGGCTGCCAGCCGGCAGAGGTCCTCGAGCTCTCTGTCGGCCAGCCGAGGCATCTTCGGAGCGGAGCGAAGGTGGCAGCCCGGCCCATTGCTCGCACCGCCAGATTGGCCTGCTCTCCAATATCCACCTCGCCGGAGGGAAGTCGACGGAAGACCCGCTTGAGGCGCTGGGGCGTAAAGTCGAGGAACCCGGCGCCGGTTTCGGCGTGTCGCGGTCGACCAGCCAGGCGTACGCACGCAACCACAGGTGGCCCTCGACGCCGAACACCTCGGCGATGATCTGCAGGTACTCGGGCCCGACCCTCGTGTGGCCCGCCTCCCAGCGTTCCTAGTTGCCGTAGCCCGTCCGCTCTGCCGCCTGCAGGACGGTCAGGAGTTCGCTGGCGTGGGTCGGCTAGCATGAAATGCATCGAGGAGCAGGATCCACCCAACGTGAGACCGAGGGACGCCGCCCGCCAGCTCGGCGTATCGTTCCGGGACCTGTACGGCCTGATCGACGCCGGGAAGCTGCCGGCGTACAAGGTCGGCCGCGACGTCTTGCTCCGCCAAGCCGACATCGACGACCACCGCCGGAACCAGTCTCCGACTGGCTGAGGACGAGGCCCGGCGTCACCCGTCGAGGCGACCCGGAGCCCCGATCAGCCGGCCCACCAGGAACCGCCGCACGCCCTCGACCAGGAAGGCGATCTCCGGCTGAGCTGCGGCCTCGGCCAGCTCGACAACCTCCTCGCAGCGGGCGACGACGCCGCGGACCTCCCCTCGGTCAAGGGTTATCTCGACCCCGAACTCCACCGGCGCCGCCATCGCAACAGACCTCCCACGATCGGATGCCGGACCCAACGGGGCCGCAGTGAGGCATCCGATCCGTGGCCCGCCCCCGCCATCGGCCCGGACGGGCTCGAGGGTGGGCGCAGCCCAGCGAGGAGCGGAGCGCCAGCGGAGCCCCGCAGCGGCCCTTGACGCCGTCGTTCGGGGCGATGGCACGACTCGGCCTCCGCCGATCCGTGCGAGGGATCCCTCTGGCTGCAACACTGGCAACGTGGACTTGGCTCCGGGAGTCACGATTGACGACGACGTCCTGGAGACGTTCTGTCGCACCAACGGGGTGCGGCGCGTTGGCCTGTTCGGCTCCGCGCTTCGAGGAGGGTTCCGACCCGACAGCGACATCGACCTGCTCTCGATGACGTGAGCTGCTCCGCCTGGCATTGACGAAACTCATCGAGATCGTCGGCGAGGCGGCCAAGCAGGTCAGCGAGCGACACGCCATGCACACCCGTCGGTCGGGCGACGATCACGGAGGACCTGCCTGCGCTTCTTGCGTCCCTCCCGGCCGAGGACACTCTCACGGACTGACCTGGTGCGGCTCCACGAACCAGAAGGCTCCCGGACGCCGCTCCGACCCCCCGGCGCATGGGCCGTCTGGGGTACTCGAAAGCGTGGAGCTGCTGCCCACAGGGGCCGTTCCCACGTCCGTCACTGAGGCGAGGGCATGGCGCCCGCCCCTCCAATCAGCTCATGGCTGCCGGGTGGCGCCGAGATCGCTGCTGGGACGGCCGTCGGCGTGGTGCCTCGGCTGGCTTCCTGGCACGCTTCCCCCCCTCGGAGATCAGCGCACCAGCACCCTGAGCCCTTCGGCGATTCGCTCGACTGTGATGGCGCCCGCGGCGATCCCGATGACGAACCTGTAGACATCGTCGTTGGACGCCCGATGTGTGGCAACGCCGTTGAGGTTCATGAACACGGCGGTCGACAGCCAGCCGAGACGCTTGTTTCCGTCGATCAGGGGATGGTTCTTGACGACCGACTGCAGGAGCGCAGCCGCCTTGGTCCAGATGTCGGGGTAGGCGTCCTCGCCGAACACCGTCGTCTGGGGCCGGGCCGCAGCGGAGCCGAGTAGGCCGACGTCGCGGATCGGGGGCGGGTTGGCGAGGAGCAGCCGGGCCAGGTCGACGAGGTCCTCGACATCGAGGTACTCGACCTCGCCGTCACTCACCGAGGCGTCGGAGGGCCTCGGCGTGCACGTCCATGACCCGTCTCGCCGCGTCCGACACCCGGTCGCGGTGGCGGCCGTGGACGACGTACTCACGCACCGCCCGGCGCGCCGCCTCCTGCATGGAGACGCCCTCGACCTCGGCCCGCTCGCGGAGCGCAGCCTGCTCGTCGTGGGTCAGGCGCAGTGTCATGGCCATTTTTCCCTATGGTATCGAATTGATACCGCACGGCACTACATGATGGTCCGGTGCGGGAACGTCCGCAGGCTTGTCGAGCCGGGCACTGTTTGGGAGACAATGGGATACTTTGTAGGGCATGGCCCAGCCGAAGTCCGTCCAACGCTCATTTCGACTCTCTGGCCGAACGGTCGAGTTGCTTGACGCAGCTGCCGTCAGCACTGGCGAGACGCGCAACGCCTTAGCCGATCGGCTGCTCGGCGAGGCCGTCCGCGTCGAGCGTCATCCACTCATCCGCTTCGACGCCGGGGCCGCCGGGAGCCGCCAGCCTCGCGTGGTCGGAACCCGCCTCGACGTGCACCAGGTGGTG
Organism: Actinomycetota bacterium; assembly: GCA_030946525.1. Classification (GTDB taxonomy): domain Bacteria; phylum Actinomycetota; class Acidimicrobiia; order Acidimicrobiales; family AC-14; genus CADCTB01. The sequence goes on from JALYYN010000371.1 coordinate 13,365, forward strand.
GCGACCGTGCGGGCCAACGATGCCGACGTCGACGCGGCCGCCGACTACCTCGGTATCGACGGGCGCCTCGTGCGGGCCGCGCTGGACTACTACGCGGAATTCACCGACGAGGTCGACGCCGACGCTGCCGACGCCGACCGCGTCGCAGCAACGGAGCGAGCGCGCTGGGAGCACGTGCAGCACGCGCTCCGTTGAGGCTTGCCCTCGATAACCACTACTCCCCCGTCATCGCTCAGCGACTACGTGAGGCCGGCCACGATGTCGTCGCCGCCATCGAACGGGGATGGGAGCGTGAGGACGACGAGCGAATCCTGGCCATCTGTGCCGACGAGCCTCGGGCCCTCCTGACCAACGACGTCGCCGACTTCACGGCGATCTACCGACGCTGGGCCGCTGACGGCCGAGCCCACTCGGGACTCATCTTCACGTCGGATGCCAGCATGCCCCGGGGTCGAGCCACGATCGGTCGTTTCGTCGGTGCGCTCGATGCTCTCCTCAGCCTTCATCCCGGCGAAGACGCCTTCGGGGAGCGGGTGCACTGGCTTTAGCGTCCGTGTCCACAGAGCGGCACTTGACGTCGCCGGAGGACCGACGGCACACGACGTCCGGACGGACCGTCGAGGCCCGGCGACGGACTGCCCGTACCCCTGTGCGGTGCGACACCATAGACGCCATGACGGTCGACCCCTTCGCCGACTCCCCAGATTTCGCGCGGCTGCATGGCGACCCGGACTCGGTGTTGTCGCCGCGCATGGCCTCACAGCTCTGGACGACGGCCAACTATTTCGCAGACACCTACGCCGACTCGGACGTGACGGACCTTCTCAAGCGCGAGCTGCCTCCGATCGCCAGGCTGATGGCGGACGACGTCTGGATGGAACGCTTCGTCGTCTGCTTCGAGGGCCTTGCGGCCCGGCTGGCATGCGGCCGGTTCGCATCGAGTCAGCTGGCGTCGTGCACCGGCGAGGAGATGGCGCTGCATCTGGTCATCGACTCAGCGGAGGCCGGCGTGAGCGATGACGTCATGCCCCTCGACGACTCGCTACCCGCCGACCCCGAGCGCGACTGCGA
>JALYYN010000451.1 GCA_030946525.1 Actinomycetota bacterium
CCCCTGCCCCGGCCGGGCCGCCGGTCCCCGCTGCCCCGGGGGCCGTCGAGGTGGGCGGCCACCCCCTCCCGGCCACCGAACGGAAGGTGGTCGTGCCGCCGGCGGTCACCCCGCCCACCCCGCCGCCGCCTCCGGCGCCCAAGGGGCCGGTCCCCCTCCCGGCACCGGATTCCATCGCGCCGGTGGCCGGCACGCCCATCCCCGACGAGGGGGCCTGGCAGACCCTGGAGAGCGCCAACGGGGTGCCCCTGGTGCGGGCCGCCTTCCTGCGGGCCGACCCCGTCTACACGTCGTACCTGGCCGCGGTGGCCTGGATGGACACCCGCATGCTCGGCTTCAGCCTCCAGCCCGGCACGTCCGACCCCGGCGGGGGCCCGTGGCCGGCGGGCGCGTCCCTGCCCGTGGGCGAACGGGGCGACGTGGTCGCCGCCTTCAACTCCGCCTTCCGCATGGTCGACTCCCGGGGCGGCTTCTACCTCGGCGGCACGACCCAGGGCACCATGCGCGACGGGGCGGCGACGATCGTGTTCTACAAGGACGGGTCGGTGCAGGTCGGGACCTGGAACGCCGACGTCAGGATGACCCCCGACGTGCTCGGCGCCCGGCAGAACCTCGACCTGATCGTCGACGAGGCCCAGGTCAACCCCAGGATCAACGACAACTCCGGCAACCGGTGGGGTGCCACCCTCGGCAACGACCTCTACGTGTGGCGCTCGGGCGTGGGCGTCACCGCCAAGGGCGCCCTCGTCTACGCCGCCGGGCCCAGGCTCTCGGCCGAGAGCCTGGCCCAGCTCCTGGTCCGGGCCGGCGCCGTCCGGGCCATGGAGCTCGACATCAACCCCTCGTGGACGATCTTCGTCCACTACGCCAACACCCCCGACGGCTCGGTGCCCACCAAGCTCCTGTCCGGCATGCAGCGGCCCGCCACCACCTACGACACGCCGAACTCCCGGGATTTCATCGTCGCCCGCCTCCGCTGAGAGGCGTCCTGCATAAATCTGACGCTCCTATAGAATCCTGCCGTCCTCCCGCCCGACCGCGACCACGCATGTGCACACACCATGGGACGGGGAGGTCAGCAACCTTGGGATCGTCGGCATTGGCCGGGGACCCCGGGGGCGGGGAGGAGGTGATTTACGCATGATTACTGCAACCATCCGATCATTCAGTCGGCGGGGCCTGGTGCTGCTTGCCATGGCTGCCGCCGCACTCGCCGTCATGCTGCTGCAGTCGTCCCCTTCCTGGGCCCAGACAACCTCTGGGAGCTCGGGGAGCTCGGGGTCGACCGGAGCGGCTGTCGCCACAGGGGGTGCCACCAGCTCGGCCTCGTCGGGCGCCGGTTCCGGATCCAAGTCCGGTTCGGGCGCCACGGGGGCCGCGGTGAACCAGACCACCATCGTGGCCGTCGGCGGTAGCGGCGGCGGTGGCGGGCTCGCTCCGGCCACCTCCGGCGCAGGTGGTTCAGCCACCAACGTGTCGGCCGGGACCATCGGTTCCTCGACGGCAAACGGTGGCTCCAGCGTGGCCGTCTCGTCGGCCAACGGGGCCTCCGGGGGCGGCTCGACGGTCTCCGTCACGCCCGTGGCCACGTCGGGAAGCTCGGGTTCGTCGTCGTCGCAGTCCAGTGCCACCAACTCCGGTAGCACCGGGCCTGCCTCGTCGTCGGCCGTCAGCAACCCGGTGGCCGTGTCGGGCAACTCCGGTTCCACCGGATCCACCGGGGCAGCCACGTCGAACCCGACGGCCAACAACTCGGCTATCCTCGGCACGGCCATCGCCACCGGCGGTAGCGCCACGTCCGGCAACTCCGGTAGCTCGGGGAGCACCGGGCCGGCCATCGCCGTCGGCAACGCGGACAGCACGGCCAGCTCGGGCGCCAACGCCAGCAGCAACTCGGCGTCGGGTTCCACCGGCGACGCAGTCAACCGCACCGGCGTCCTTGCCGTCGGAGGCACCGGCGGCAACGGCGGTCTCTCCGTCGTCGATTCCGGCGCAGCCGGGCCGGCCCTCAACTTCTCGTTGGGGACCATCGGCTCGACGTCGGCCATCGGCGGCTCGAGCGTCGCCGTGGGCACGGCCAACGGAGGGGCAGGCGGAGGGGTGAGCATCACCGACACCCCCACCGCCACGACCGGCAGCACCGGGAACACGTCGGCACAATCCAGTGCCACGAACTCCGGCCACACCGGCAGTGCCGTCTCCACCGCCGTCAGCAGCCCGCAGGCGGTCTCCGGAAACTCGGGGACCACCGGCTCCACCGGGGCGGCCACGTCCAACCCGATGGCGGTCAACACCGCCATCCTGGGCTCGGCCATCACCTTCGGGGGCAACGCGACGACCGGCTTCTCCGGTAGCTCGGGGAACACCGGGCCCGCCATCGCCTTCGGCGATGCCGGCAGCAGCGCCAATTCCGGCGCTGGTGCCGAGGCCAACGCAGCATCCGGCACGTCCGGCAACGCGGTCAACGGCACCGGCATCTTCGCCCTCGGCGGCCTGGGCGGCGACGCCGGCATCACCCTGGTCCGTGCCGGACCGGGGGCGCCCGCGGTCAACATCTCGTTGTTGACCCTGGGTTCGTCGTCCGCAGTGGGCGGCTCCAGCGTCGCCACCGGCTCCGCCAACGGCGGCGCAGGTGGGGCCGTGACGGTCACCGCCAGCCCGGACTCGCTGTCCGGGGGCTCGGGGACCAGCTCGGCTCAGTCGAGCGCAACCAACTCGGGCACCACCGGCGCCTCGGTGTCGGGAGCGGTCAGCGACCCGCTGGCCGGTTCCGGCGTCTCCGGCTCCACCGGTGCCACCGGTCCGGTCAGCCTGACCGGGACGGCCACCAACACCGCAATTCTCGGCATCGCCCTCATCTTCTTCCTGATCTAGGAAGAAGATGGGCTCGAGCAGCCGACCAGGCAGACGACCGGAGGCCCTCCTTGTGACGGGGGGCCTCCGGCACGTCCGACCCTCGTCTGTCGATAGGCTCCTTGCCATGGCGAGGATGCCACGTCGACTCCGGCGGGCGGTGAACCCGATCACGACCGGCTTGACCCGCCTTTGGTGTCATTCCGCAGTGCGGCATCGCCTTCTCCGGCTGGAGAGGGTCACGGCAGTGACTGGTCGAGCGCCGGCCGATCAAGGCAGGCGGGCGATGAAGGCCTCGACCAGTGCCCCGGCATCGACGTCCAGGCCCCGGGCGACGCTTCCCAGCTCGTCGACCCCTCGCCGACGGTCCTCGGCGGTGAGGTCGAGCACGTCGAGAAGGTGAGCGGGCTCCCACGACAGCAGGGCGGCGCACTGGAACAACGAGCCGGCCCGGGCTCGCCGTTGGCACATGCCCACCACCTTGGCTCCGCCCAGGGTGACCTCGCCAGGGCCGAGCCCGGCGAAGCATACCGTCGCTGACCAGGACGCTTTCAGCAAAGGACCCCCGTGGACATGGGCGCCGGGAACCCCGACGTCGGCCAGTGCGTCGGCCCACGCCCCACCGAGCCAGGCGAAGGCCCAGCCCACGTCGGGACTCCACAGCGGGTCGCCGGCGGGCACCAGCACGTCGGCCCATACCAGGGCCCCGGGCTCGACCAGCACCGCCCCTCCCCCACCCCGGCGGCGGACGACGTCGACCCCTCCCGCGTCTGCCCGGGCCCGGTCGACCGTTGACGCCGCCTGCGTGCTGCCCAGGACGACGGCCGGCCGCGACGCCTGAAGAATCCACACCGACCGCTCGATCGGCTGCGGCCACGGGTGGTCGAACAGGGCCCGGGCGGAGCCGGTCCGGCGGCGGACGCGCCAGGCCGGCCCCGGCTCTCGGGCGCGGTCAGGCAGAGAGGGCGGCGGAGCCTTGGAGGTAGGGCTCCCACTGGGGATGGACGTGGCCGACGGCCACGATGATCCACGTCAGCTCCCGGGGTGCGGTGGGGCGCCGCCGCAGGACCAGGCCGGCGTCGTGGACCGAGCGGTCCTCCTTGCGGCTGTTGCACGGCCGGCACGACGCCACCACGTTCTCCCACACGTGCTCACCGCCCCGGCTCTTGGGGATGACGTGGTCGATGTTCTCGGCCGCCGCGCCGCAGTACTGGCAGCGGTTGTCGTCCCGGGCGAAGACGGCCCGGCGGTTCAGGGCGGCCCGGGCCCGGAATGGCACCTTCACGAAATGGGTGAGGCGGATGACCGACGGGGCGGCCATGACGCTGCGCTCGGAGTGGAGCTGGCGATCGGAGGCGTGGAGCACCTCGGCCTTCTCCTTCAGGACCAGCACCACCGCCCGCCGGATGGGGACGACACACAGGGGCTCGTAGGTGGCATTGAGGACGAGCGCCTTCGACATCTCAGCTCTTCAGCTTCGGCGGAGGCCGCAACCGGCCCGTGCTGGTGGCATATCAGCGAAGAGGGTAGCCGGAAATCAGTTCGAACGACCGCGGCGGAACCGGCGGCACCAGCGCAGGTAGGCGACCACGTCGGCGGCCGGGGGGCCGGTTCCGTCGCCGTAGCCCGTCTGCAGCCGGAACCGCAGGTAGGCGGGGTCGGGCAGGGGCAGCGGCGGCCACCGTCGCCACCATCCCGGGGCCGCCAGCCGCAGGCACTGGCGCACCGCCACCCCCCACAGGCCCGGTCGGAGCGCCACCGCCAGCGTGGCGGCCCCGACCCAGCCGGCCCTGCCGCCGAACCGGTGACGTTCTGACCCGTCCGAGCGTGCAAATCCGTCACCAGTTGGCGTGGCAGAGCGGTCGGCGCCGGTCACGCGTCTCCGGTCGGACGGGGCAGGGCGCCCACGCCGCGCCAGCCCACCGCGGCGGCCCCGATCAGCGGCCCCCGGGCGCCCAGGCCGGCAGGGCGGACGGTGGCGCCCCGCGAGAACGACAGGCGGGCCCGGGCGTCCAGTTCGTCCTGGGCGGCGGCGAAGAAGGGTTCGCCGAAGCCCAGGGCCACCGAGCCGGCGATCACGGCCAGGCCAAGGTCGCAGAGGTTCACCACCGAGGCCACCGCCCGGCCCACCAGCCGCCCCGTCCGCTCGACCACCTCGGGGCCGGCCTCGGCCGCCGGGCGCCCGGTGATGGCGGCGATCGACGTGCCCGACGCCTCCGCCTCCAGGCAGCCGCGGGCCCCGCAGCCGCACAGCCGACCCTCGGGCTCGACGTTGACGTGGCCGATGTGGCCGGCGTTGCCCGACGCGCCGTCCAGCAGCCGGCCGTCCAGCACGATGCCGCCGCCCACGCCGGTCGAGACCACCATGGCCAGGAAGTTCCGCTCCCCCGCCGCGCCCCCCGTCCAGCCCTCGCCGAGGGCCAGGGCCTTGGCGTCGTTGTCGACGAAGGTGGGCAGGCCGGTGGCGTTGACCAGGCGCCGCCGGAGCGGGAAGCCCCGCCAGGCCGGGATGTTCAGGGGCGACACCTGCTCGCCGCCTGCGGTCATCGGCCCGCCGCAACCGACCCCGCACACGACGACCTGACCGTCACCGCCGACGGAGTCGACGAGAGCCAGCAGCACCCCGAAGAGCTTCTCCCCCTCGCCGCCGGACGCGCCCGCCGACGCCACCGTGGCCGAGGCGACCACCTCGCCCCGGGCGGTGACCAGGCCGGCGGCCATCTTGGTCCCGCCGATGTCGATCGCCAGGGCCAGGTCCACGGCGCGAGGCTAATGGGGGACTCCCAGCCGCTACCGTAGGGCTTCTCCATGGAGTGGCCACCGCGGGCATGACGTCGACACCTCGGGTGGCGGCCCGCACGTTCGAGTCGTTCAACGACGGCTTCGACGCCATCGTGGACAACGTGGCGACGGTCGTCCAGGGCAAGGACGAGGCCATCCGGCTGGCCCTGATCTGCCTGGTCGCCGAGGGCCACCTGCTGATCGAGGACGTCCCCGGCGTGGGCAAGACCAGCATGGCCAAGGCGGTCGCCGCCAGCCTGGACTGCTCGTGGGGCCGCATCCAGTTCACCCCGGATCTGCTGCCCTCCGACGTCACCGGCGTCAGCGTCTACAACCGGGCGACGGGCGCCTTCGAGTTCCGCCCCGGCGGGATCTTCGCCAACCTGGTCCTGGCCGACGAGATCAACCGGGCGTCGCCCAAGACCCAGTCCGCCCTGCTCGAGGCCATGGAGGAGCACCACGTCACCGTGGACGGCACCACCTACGAGCTCCCTCCGCCGTTCATGGTCATCGCCACCCAGAACCCGGTCGAGCACGAAGGCACCTATCCCCTGCCCGAGAGCCAGCTCGACCGCTTCCTGATGCGCATCGGCATGGGCTACCCGGCCCGCGCCGCCGAGATCGCCATCCTCGACACCCACGCCCGTGCTGCGCCGCCGATGGAACGCCTGTCGCCGGTCGCCACCTCGGCCGACGTGCGGGCCATGGTGACCATGGCGCAGGCCGTCCACGTCGCCCCGAGCCTGAAGGGCTACATCGTCGACGTGGCCGCGGCCAGCCGGCGCCACCCGGGCCTGGCCCTGGGCGTGTCCCCCCGGGCTGCGCTCGGCCTGCTCCGGGCCGCCCGGGCCCGGGCCGCGTCGCTGGGGCGGGACTACGTCGTTCCCGACGACCTCAAGACGCTGGCCGGCCCCGTCCTCGAGCACCGGCTGGCCCTCACCCCCGACGCCCAGCTCCGGGGCGCCAGTCGCGCCGGCGTGCTGCGGGAGGTCCTGGCCAGCGTGGCCATCCCCGCCGTCAGGTGACGACCACCGCCGGGCGCCAGACGATGGGCGCAGGCCGCCGGCCGTGCTGACCCGGCGGGGCTGGGGCCTCACCCTGGGTGCCTTGGGCCTGGCCCTCACCGGCCGGGTGCTCGGTGTCCTCGAGCTCTACGTCCTGGCCGCCGGTGCCTGGGCGTTGATGGGATCCGCCCTCGCCTTCCTCGCCCTCCGTCCCTCCGAGGTCGAGGCCCGGCGCACCCTTTCCCCTGCCCGCGTGCAGACCGGCGACGAGAGCCTGGTGGAGCTGTCGGTCACGAACCCGGGCCGGCGGCCCACGGCGGTCATCGAACTGCGTGACCCGGTCGACGGCGGCCCCCGGCGGGCCCGGTTGCTGCTCGCCCCACTGCCGGGCGGGGCCGAGGAGCGGGCCAACTACCGCATCCCGACCGAGCGACGGGGCGTGCTGTCCGTCGGCCCGCTGGAGGCCCGGCGCTTCGACCCCCTGGGGCTGGCCACCACCGCCCGGGTGGTCGCCCCGGAGACCGAGCTGGTCGTCTACCCCGCGGTCGAGGCCCTGCTGCCCCTGCCCCATGCCCCCGGCGACGACCGGCGGGGTGGCTCGCGACGGGCGACTGCAACCGGCCAGGCCGGAGAGGACTTCTACGCCCTGCGCCCGTGGGTCGTCGGCGACGACCTCCGACAGGTCCATTGGCCCTCCACCGCCCGCCGGGACGAGCTCATGGTGCGCCAGCACGACGTCCCCTGGCAGGGCCGGGCCACCGTCGTGCTCGACGTACGCGCCGCCTACCACGACGAGGACTCCCTCGAGCAGTCGGTGTCGGCCGCGGCCAGCATCCTCGTGTCCTGCGGGCGGGGAGGGGCGCTGGTGCGCCTGGTGGGCACCGACGGCTCGGACTCCGGCTTCGGCACGGGGCCGGCGCACCTCGACGCCCTGCTCGACCGGCTGGCCCGCGTCGAGTCGTCGTCCGGCGGGCTGCCCGACCTGCCCGAGACCTCCGGCGCGGTGGCCCTGGTGGTGACCGCCGACGTCCCTCCAGTCGACGTCGCCCACCTGGCCCGCCTGGGTCGCCGGCCCGGCTCGCTCACCCTGGTGGTCCTGGGTCGCGACGGTCGCCAGGTCGCGGCCACGGCGAGGGGCACCACTGTCCTGGTCGCGCCGGGCGACGCCCTGGCCCCGCAGTGGAACCGGGCCATGGCGTCCGCCGGCCTGGCCCGGGGCACCGCGGGATGACGGCCACGACGGTCCTGGCGCCCCCCTTGTCCCACGTCGAGGGCCCCGACCTCGACG
>JALYYN010000489.1 GCA_030946525.1 Actinomycetota bacterium
CCGTAGGGTCCACGGCACGGAGGAAGGCCACCATGGCAGAGACGACGCAGTTCATCATCGGTGCCGAAGCCACGTGTGTCGACGGCGTCTGTGGCGCGATAAGCCGTGTGGTCGTGGATCCCGTCGCTCGCGCGGTTACACACCTCGTGGTCGAACCGGCGCATCGGCGAGGTCTCGGCCGACTCGTCCCCCTGGATCTCGTCGACGCCACCGCCGGCGAGATCCGCCTTCGCTGCACGGTGGCCGCGTTCGAGGAACTCGACGCAGCCGAAGAGACGGAGTTCGTGCCCGGAAGTAGCGGTGTTGCGGGCTACGACCGGGAGCAGGCGCTCTCCTGGCCGTACTTCGGCATGGGCCTGGGCAACATGGCGGGCATGGAGATGGGGATGATGGGTCTCGGCGCCGGAAGCGCCTGGCAGCCTGCCGTGTACGACATCTTCCCGACCGGCGAGGTGATCGTGCGACGCGGCGAGCACGTCCATGCCACTGACGGCAGCATCGGTCGGGTCCAGGGGCTCGTCATCGACCCGCGGAACCGCCATGTGACCCACGTGCTCCTCCAGGAGGGCCATCTGTGGGGGCGCAAGGACGTCGCCATCCCGATCGGTGCGGTGACCGGGGTCGACGACGGTATCCGGCTGAACATCACCAAGCAGGAGGTGCAGGAGTTGCCGCCCGTGGATGTCGATCACCCCACCGGGTAGAGCCTCCCTGCATCCGGCAGACATCGCTACCGTGGCGCCATGCGTGCCGTCACCGTCGTGCCCCTTCGCAAAGACTCGGTCGACCTCACCGAGATGCCCGAGCCGCCGATCGACGACGGTCCGGTGCTGGTCCAGACGGTCGCCATCGGCGTCTGCGGGACGGACCTGGAGATCATCGACGGCCGATACGGCTGGCCTCCGCCGGGTGAGCAACGACTGACGCTCGGGCACGAGTCACTCGGCCGGGTGGCCGAGGCGCCGGCCGGCAGCGGCCTGGCCGCCGGTGACCTGGTGGTGGGCATCGTCCGTCGTCCCGACCCTGTCCCCTGCGCCAACTGTGCGGTGGGGGAGTGGGACATGTGCAAGAACGGCCGGTACACCGAACGGGGCATCAAGCAACGTCACGGCTACGCGTCCGAGCGGTACCGCATCCACCCGGAGCACGTGGTGAAGATCGACCCCGCGCTCGGTGACCTCGGGGTGCTCCTGGAGCCGGCGACGGTGGTCGCCAAGGCGTGGGACCACATCGAGCGCATCGGGCGACGAGCCACGTGGGCGCCGGAGAAGGTGCTGGTGATCGGGGCCGGACCGATCGGCCTGCTTGCGGCGCTCCTCTCGGTGCAGCGGGGGATTGACACCCACGTGCTCGACCGGGTGACCGACGGCGTGAAGCCGCAGCTCGTGGCCGACGTCGGGGCCACCTATCACGTGGGCGCTATCGCCGAGGCCGCCGCCGGCGCCGATGTCGTCATCGAATGCACGGGCGTCGCCCAGCTCGTCCTCGACGCCATGGCGCACACCGCACCGGACGGCATCGTGTGCCTGACCGGGGTGTCGAGCGGCGGGCGTGACTTCAACGTCGACGCCGGGCTTCTCAACCGCAACATGGTGCTCGGCAACGACGTCGTCTTCGGTTCGGTCAACGCCAACCGCCGGCACTACGAGCTCGGGGCCGCGGCACTGGCGAAGGCGGACGCCGGCTGGCTGAGCCGCCTCATCACTCGACGGGCTGCGCTGGACGCATGGGGGAGCGCGTACGTTCGTCAGCCCGACGACGTCAAGACGGTCCTGAGCTTCACCAGCTGACTCGCCGTCGCCCGGCGCGCCCTCGGCCGCTCTGTCAGGCTTGGTTCATCGGTCCTTCGACGGACCGCCGGCGACGGCCGTACGCGGCCGACTGAAAGGACAGCGGACATGGGCAGACGGGCGAGGCGGGTCGTGCCGGTCGTGTTGATGGCGACGATCGCCGGGGGCCTGGCGTCACTGGCGGTCGCGGTACCGGCGAGGGCGGGGACCGTGAGCGGCGCGTCCTGCGCCTACCGCGCCAGCGTGGGCTTCTTCGGCGGGCCGGCGACGGTGCGCGGGTGCGGCCAGACCATCCCGCCGGGCGATGCGGGCAGCGCCAGCCCCGAAGTGACGCTGCCGCCGGGCGGCTCGGCAGTCCCCCTCGTCGCCGTGGATCCCGATGGCGCCCGGGCCGCGTACGGTCCCCCCGTCATCTTCGGCGGCCGGTTCCAGAGCGACCGCATCACCGTCCCGCCGTCAGGACCACTGATGGCCCGGACCTTCGGCACGGCGACGATGGTGCAGAGCATCGCCTTGGCGGCCATGGTCGGTCCGCAGCCGTTCGTCGCCCGCTCCGTGCTGGGCATGTGCACGGCCTCGGCGTCGGGCACGTCGTCCGTCGTCCAACTCGCCGACGCATTCGTCGTCACGAGCACGGACCCGTTCGGCAACCCCCGCAGCACCGTGGCGGTGCCCCCGAGTCCTCCGGTGAACCTCACCGTCCCGTTCACGATCGACAACGTCGGCGACCACGGCACGGTCGTCTTCGACGAGCGCATCGCCAACGCCGACGGATCGACGACCGTCAACGCCGTGCACATGTACATGCAGGGACCGATCGCCATGGGTGACATGGTCATCGGCCAGGCTCGCTGCGGGCGCTGACCGGGACTGCACGCGCCGATCCAAGGAGGAAGTCGCACATGAGAAGCAACCGGTCCATTCCCGAGGCCACCGTGATCCCGGTCCTCATCTACCCCGACGTCCGGGCCGCGGTGGCGTGGCTCACCGACGCCTTCGGGCTCGCCGAGCGGGTGCGCATCGGGGAGGACCACCGCTCCCAACTTCGCTTCGGGAACGGCGCGGTGATCGTCGGCGACGTGCGCCACGATCGCCGCCCGCCCCGCCCCGGTGAGGCGACCCACTCGGTGATGGTGCGGGTCGAGGACGCCCGCGCCCACTGCGAGACGGCCCGAGCCCACGGGGCGTCGATCCTGATGGAGCCGACCGACATGCAGTACGGGGAGCGGCAGTACACCGCCGAGGACCTCGCCGGGCACCAGTGGACCTTCAGCGAGACGCTGGCGGACGTCGCCCCGGAGGAGTGGGGGGGCGAGACGGTCGACCCATAGGGGGAACGTGGTCCCCGACCCATGATCTTTGCCCACCCTTAACCCTTCCTGCGCCCGTGCATGGGATGGCGTCTCGTACCGTGGCTCCATGCAGCCCGATCCCTCCCTCCTCCATCACCGGGTCATCACCAGGGCGGTCGGCGTCCTCGGCCTTCTCGGTGTGGCGCTCATCCACCTCCTGGACCTCCAGAGCAAGTTCCACGAGGCTCCCTACCTCGGCTTCGCGTACGTGGCGCTCATCGCCGGCACCCTTGCCACGGCCGCCGTGCTCATTCGTCACGACAGCCTCAAGGCGTGGACCGCGGCGCTCGTGCTCGCCGGCGCCACCTTCGTCGGCTACGGCTTCAGCCGGACCACCGGCCTGCCGTTGGCAACCGACGACATCGGCAACTGGCTCGAATCGCTCGGGCTGGCTTCGCTGTTCGTGGAGACCTGCGTGGTCGCGCTGAGCGTCTACGCCCTCCGCACCCCTGCGACCGCGGTGCTCCTCGTCGCCTCGGAC
>JALYYN010000511.1 GCA_030946525.1 Actinomycetota bacterium
AGCTCGGCCTCGAAGCGCCGGACCAGGCCGTCGACGGCGGCGGCGAAGCCGTAGAGGACGCCGGACTGGACCGATTCCGCAGTCGTCTTGCCGATGACCCGGCGGGGCTTGGCCAGCTCCACCCACGACAGGGCGGCGGCCCGGGCGAACAGGGCGTCGAGGCTGATCTCGATGCCGGGCAGGATGGCGCCCCCCAGGTACTCCCCCTTGGCCGACGTGGCGTCGACGGTGGTGGCGGTGCCGAAATCGACCATGATCGTCGGCCCGCCGTAGCGGGTGAAGGCGGCCAGGGCGTTTGCGATGCGGTCGGGACCGACCTGGCGGGGGTTGTCGTAGAGGATGGGCATGCCACTGCGGGTGCCGGGCTCCAGGACCACGGGGGCGACGCTGAGGTAGCGCTCGGCCAGGGTGCGGAGCACGGCGGTGAGCCGGGGGACGGTGGACGACACGACCATGCCGGTGATCTGGGCGAAGCCGGCTCCGTGCTGGGCCAGGAACTGGGCGATCAGCAGGGCGTGCTCGTCGGAAGTCCGGTTGGCGTTGGTGGCGATGCGCCAGTGGTCGGTGAGCTCCTCCCCCTCGAACAGCCCGACGACGGTCTGGGTGTTGCCCGCGTCAACAGCGATCAGCACGGGGCTTCGCCCCCAGTCAGCACAGGTCGAGCCCGACATCGAGCACGGGGGCGGAGTGGGTGAGGGCCCCGATGGAGATGAGGTCGGCGCCGGTGGCCGCGTAGGCGGCGACGGTGTCGAGCGTCACCCCGCCCGAGACCTCGACCAGGCACCTCTGACCGACCAGCCTCACGCACGCAGTGACCTCGGCGGGCGACATGTTGTCCAGGAGCACGAGGTCGGCCCCGACGGCCAGGGCCTGCTCCAGTTGGTCGACGGTGTCGCACTCGACCTGGACCGTCCGCCCCGGCCACATGCGGCGGCCGGCGGCCACCGCCTCGCCGATGGACATGCCGGCCAGGTGGTTGTCCTTGACCAGGATGCCGTCCGACAGGTTGCCGCGGTGGTTGACGCCGCCGCCGGCCCGTACCGCCGCCTTCTCCAGCGACCGGAGGCCGGGCGTGGTCTTGCGGGTGTCGCGGATGGCGGCCCCGCCGGCGGCCAGGTCGACGTAGCGGCGGGTGAGGGTGGCGATGCCCGAGAGGTGGCCGAGGAAGTTCAAGGCGGTCCGCTCGGCGGTGAGGACCGACGCCAGCGGCCCGGTGACCCGGGCGACCGGGGCTCCAGCGGGCACGGCGTCGCCGTCGCCCGCCGACCAGTCGACGACGACCCGGCCGTCGACCTGGGCGAAGGCCTCCCGGGCGGGGCCGCAGCCGGCCAGCACGCCGTCGACCCGGGGGACGATGAGGGCCTCGGCGGTAGCGGTGGGCGGGAGGAGGGCGGCGGTGATGTCGCCCAGGGGCTCGAGATCCTCGGCCAGCGCGGCGGCCACCACGTCGCGCACGTTCACGACATGACGAGGCGGCAGGCGAAGGCGGGGGACGTCTCCGGGAAGTCGGTGCGGGTGTGGCAGCCCCGGCTCTCCTCCCGGGCCTCGGCGGCGGTGACCAGCGCCCCGCCGACCGTGGCCAGGTTGCGCAGTTCGCTCACGTCGACCCTGTCGGAGGGCGCGGGGACCTCGAAGGTCACCGAGGCGAGCGAGGCGGCGTCGCGCACCACGCCCGCTCCCAGCGTCATGGCGTGCTGGAGCCGCTCCCGGGCCTTGGACACGTCACCCTCCCCCGAACCGGCTGCAGTTGGACGTGCATGCGCGCGCAACTGCAGCCAGTTGGAGGGGGTCATGGCGCCGGTGGGTCGGCAGCCGTCACGGCCGGCGGCGATGGCCTCCACCACCCGGGCGGCGAAGACCATGCCCTCGAGCAGGGAGTTGGAGGCCAGGCGGTTGGCGCCGTGGACGCCGGTGCAGGCCACTTCGCCGGCGGCCCACAGGCCGGGGAGGGCGGAGGCGCCGTCGAGGTCGGTGACGACGCCGCCGACGCAGTAGTGGGCGGCGGGGGCGATCGGCAGCCACTCGGTGGTGGGATCGAGGCCGGCGGCGGCCAGGGCGGCGGAAATGGTGGGGAAACGGGCCCCGAAGGACTCCAGGCCGGTGGCGTCCAGCCACAGGTGGTCGACGCCCTGGGCCAGCATGCGCCCGGCCATGGCCCGGGAGACGACGTCGCGGGGCTTAAGCTCGTCGACGAAGCGCTCGCCGGTGGCATCGCGCAGCAGGGCGCCGTGGCCGCGCAGGGCCTCGGAGAGGAGCGGCCGGGGCGCCTGGGGGTGGTGGAGCGCGGTCGGGTGGAACTGGACGAACTCCAGGTCGGCCACGGCCACGCCCGCCCGCAGGGCCATGGCCACGCCGTCGCCCGTGGCCTCGGCCGGGTTGGTGGTGACGGAGTAGAGCTGGCCGGCGCCGCCGGTGGCCAGCAGGGTGTGGGTGGCCCGCACCTCGTGGCGGCGGCCCTCGGGGTCGAGGGCGACGACGCCCCGGCACCGGCCTCCCTCGACGATGAGGTCGACGGCGAACCACCGTTCCATGACCGACGCGGCCGTGGCCCGGACGGCCTCGACCAGGGTCCGCTCGATCTCCGCCCCGGTGGCCGCGCCACCGGCGTGGACCACCCGGGCCACGGAGTGGCCGCCCTCGCGGGCCAGGGCCAGGCCGCCGGCCGCGTCGAGGTCGAACACCGCGCCCAGGGCGATGAGCTCCTGCACCCGGGTCGGGCCCTCGTCGACCAGGACCCGGACGGCGTCGGCGTCGCACAGGCCGGCGCCGGCGGCGAGGGTGTCGGCCAGGTGGAGGTCGGTGGAGTCGGGGTCGCCCCCCAGGACGGCGGCCACCCCGCCCTGGGCCCACCGGGTGGTGGCCTGGTCGAGCTCGGCCTTGGACAGCACGCCGACCCGCACGCCCGGTTCCTCGGCGGCGGCCTTCACCGCGGCCGACAGCCCGGCCACCCCGCTGCCCAGGACGAGGAGGTCGAGTGCCGGCTGCGTTACAGGCACCCGTGGCCTTGCGCCGCCACCACGGATGAGCATCGCCGCGGGCCGCCCTCGCCGGCGAAGCCGGGCGGTCGGAGGACGATCCGATCCGTTGAGCACGCTCTGCCCGGGACTGCGGTGCTCCTCACAGGGCCCGATTGTCGGCGTCGACCTGGACGACGACGGGAGTGAAGCCGTCGAGCTCAGTGTCGTCGTAGTCGGCGTAGGTGATCACGATGATCTTGTGGCCGGGAGCGACCAGGCGGGCGGCGGCCCCGTTGAGCTGCACCTGGCCCCCCTCGCCGGCAATGGCGTAGGTCTCGAAGCGGGCGCCGTTGTCTATGTCGAGCACGGCGACCTGCTCCCACTCCAGGATGTCGGCCCGCTTCATCAGCTCGGTGTCGAGGGAGATCGACCCGGCGTAGTCCAGCTCGGCCCCGGTGACCGTGGCGCGGTGGATCTTCGACTTCGTCATGCGGCGGC
>JALYYN010000388.1 GCA_030946525.1 Actinomycetota bacterium
AACATCTTCACGCCGAGGCGCTGGGCGTTCGAGTCGCGACCGTTGCGGCTGGAGCCGAGGCCCTTCTTGTGTGCCATCTACTTGTTCTTCCTCGGGTCGGCGATCGACGTCACGCGGATACGGGTGAGGTCCTGGCGGTGGCCCGTACGCCGCTTGTACCCGCGCTTGGGCTTGAACTTGACGATGCGGAGCTTCGGGCCGCGCTCATGGCCGACGATCTCGGCCTTCACCGTGCCGCCGTCCTCGAGGTCGTCGCCGACCGTGAGCAGCGTCGCCAGATCGACCGACGCGCCCGCGTCGTCGGGCAGCCGCTCAACGAGCAGGGTCTGCCCCTCCTCGACGCGGTACTGCTTACCGCCGGTCTTGATGATCGCGTAGCTCATGTCGTGGTCTCGGTGCTCTCGGCGGGGGCGTCGCCGCCAGCGCGCGAACGGCGCCGTCCGCCTCTGCGGCCGCGGCGCCGAGCGGGCGATTCTACCGAGTCGCCGTTCCCCCTCCCGTTGCCGTTGACCGGCTGGGCGTCCGGGTCCACGAGCACTGCAGTGGCCGCGGTGCGGCCGGCCTCCTGCACGCGCACGAGCTTCTTCTCCCCCACGAACGGCCCTCCGCCGGAGACGGAGACGATGTAGCCGTCGATCTTCGCCACGGCGTCGTCCACCGCGTACATGTGCGGCTCGACGATGTGCACGAGCACCTCGTCCCCCTCGCGGAAGGGCAGGGATTGCTCCTCGATCTCCGCGCGCCCGCCGGCCCGGGTCACCGCGAAGAAGTCGAGCGGCAGCCCCTCCGACCCCTCGAAGTAGAACGAGCGGCCGGTCTCGGCCTCGAGCTCGCGCAGCACGCGCGCGCGGTCGCGGGTGAACTCGGCGCTGACGCGCGGGTTCATGCGCACGAGGAACGCCTCGTCGTCCTTCGCCGCGGAGGCGGCGAGCTCGCGCATCCGCCGCTGGAGCTCGATCGAGATCGTCTCCTCCGAGCGGATGACGCCCTCGCCCTCGCACGTCGGACACGGGCGGGTCATGATCTCGCGTACGCCGTCGGTCACGTTCTGCCGGGTCATCTCGACCAGGCCGAGCGGAGAGATCTCCACGACGAACGTCTTCGTGCGGTCTTCGTCGAGCGCCTTGCGGAGCGTCTTCAGCACCGCGTCGCGGTTGCGGGCGCGGGCCATGTCGATGAAGTCGATGACGATGATCCCGCCGATGTCCCGCAGCCGCAGCTGGCGGGCGATCTCCTCGGCCGCCTCCAGATTGTTCCGGTAGACGGTCTCCTCGAGGTTCTTGGTGCCGACGTTCTTGCCGGTGTTGACGTCGATGACGGTCAGCGCCTCGGTCCGCTCGATGATGAGCGAGCCACCGGAGGGCAGCCACACCTTGCGGTCGAGGGCCTTGTGGAGCTGCTCGTGGACGTGCTGGCGCTCGAAGATGGGCAGGGCGGGGTCGTCGTACAGCTCGATGCGCTCGGCCAGCTCGGGGATGAGGGCGGCGACGTACTCGTGGACCTCCCGGTGCAGGTCGGCGTCGTCGATCAGGACGCCCCGGTAGTCCTTGTTGAACTCCTCCCGGATGACCCGCACCGCCAGCGGGGGCTCCCGGTACAGCAGGGCGGGGGCGTTGGCGCGGGCGGCAAGGTCGTCGATCTGCTGCCACTGGCGCAGGAGGCGCTCGACGTCGCGCCGCAGCTCCTCGGAGGTCGAGCCTTCGGCCGCGGTGCGCACGATGAGTCCCTGCCCGGCGGGGCGGATCCCGTCGAGGATGCGGCGGAGGCGCTTGCGCTCGTCGTCGGGGAGACGCTTGGAGATCCCGTACGTGGAGCTGTTGGGGATGAGGACCACGAACCGCCCGGCCAGGGAGACCTCCTGGGTCAGGCGGGCGCCCTTAGTGCCGATCGGGTTCTTGGTGACCTGGCACAGCACTGTCTGCCCCGGGCGCAGCAGCTGCTCGATGCGCATGCTGTCCTTGGCCGTGGCGCCCTTCTCGTCGACGTCCTCGGGGTCGTACTGGACGTCGCCCCGGTACAGCACGGCGTTCTTCGGCGTGCCGATGTCGACGAAGGCCGCTTCCATCCCGGGAAGGACGTTCTGCACCCGGCCGATGTAGATGTTGCCGTGGATCTGGGTGGCGTCGTCGGACGGGCGGGACACGTAGTGCTCGATGAGCGACCGGCCCTCGAGCACGGCGATCTGGGTGGCCTCGGGCCGGACCTGCACGCACATCTGGTAGCGCCCGATCGGCTTGCCCTTGCGCTCGCGGCCCCGGCGCTTCTCGAGGGTCTCCTCGTCGAGCTCGACGGGGGCCTCGGGCTCGGGCGTGCCGCCCAGGGCCCGGCCGGCGACACCGCCGGAGCGACCCCGCCCGCCCCGGCGCCGCTTCTTGCGGCCCGGGCCACCGGCGTCGTCGGGTCCACCGTCGCCGGATTCCTCGGGGGCGGGCCCACTGTCGGTCCGAGCCACCCTCGCGTCCCGGGCC
>JALYYN010000525.1 GCA_030946525.1 Actinomycetota bacterium
GCAGGAGCTGCTCGACTTCCTTCCCGGCCGTGGGTAGGCGCTCGCGCTCGGGGCGGGGGCACTTGCTCGATCGCGCCCTGGCCGACGTGCGCCAGGGGCGGTTCGAGCGCTCGCTGGCGGGGATCACGGCTGTCGGCGCGGTGATCACCGCCGGGGAGATCTGGATGGAGCACGACAAGGCCAGCTTCGCCAACAAGATGATGTGGGTGCCGATCGCCGTCACCCCGATCGCCGCTGCTGCCGGGGTGGGCGGGGTCTTCAGTAAGCGGTTGGCCAAGACGGCGTTGCCTATCGCATCGTCCGCCGTGGTGTTGAACGGGCTGCAGGGTACCTATCTCCATGTGCGGGGTGTGGCCCAGCGCCCGGGTGGGTGGCGCTTCGCCCGCTACAACTCCGAGATGGGGCCACCCGTGTTCGCGCCCCTGCTCGTGTGCATGGTCGGCGGCATGGGCCTGCTGGCCGCCGTCCTGCGGCGCGAGGACTAGGCGGGTGGGCACCAATCCCGGCGGCGGCGAGCGCTTCCCCGGCTACGACGTGGTGTCCCAGGCCCCGGCCTGGGACGTGGTGACCCAGGGCGTGGTCCTACGACGCCTGGCCCCTCCGCCGCCGCTGCGGTTCTTCGCTCTCGACGAAGAGGCGGTGTGCCGGCCCTTGCTCGATCGCCTCTTGGCCCAGGACAGCGAACCCAAGGTGCCCGTGTTCGAGGCCATCGACGCCCGCCTGGCCGAGAACGAGACCGACGGGTGGCGCTACGAGGCCATGCCCCCCGACGGTGAGGCGTGGAAATCGTCGCTGGCTGGCCTCGACGACGACGCGACCGAACGCTTCGGCGCCCGCTTCGCCGACCTGGCTGAGGAGGACCAGAAGGCGATCCTCGAGGAGGTGCGCACCGGCGACGGGTGGCACGGCCTGCCGGCCAAGCGGGTGTGGAACCTGTGGATGCGCTACGCCTGTACCGCCTTCTACGCCCACCCGTGGGCCTGGAACGAGATCGGCTTCGGCGGGCCGGCCTACCCCCGGGGCTACGAGAACCTGGGCCTCGACCGTCGCGAGCACTGGGAGGTGGCCGAGGCCGACGCCCACGACCCCGAGCCGTGGTCGCATCGGGTGGAGGCGGCCCGGCGCCGCCACGGTCAGGGTCCCGATGCTCCGACTAGCCGGCCCCGGGGCTGACGTGGGCACAAGGGGCGTCCGGGCCCGGAACGAATCGGCGTGGTTGGTGCCCAACGACGGCACCCGCACCAACCACCGCCTGCGCCACGACATGCGTCGTTTCGACGACGACGAGGAGGTCGACATCGTCATCGTCGGCTGCGGCGCCGGCGGCGGGGTGCTCGCCCAGCGCCTGGCCCGGGCCGGCTGGCGCGTGGTGGCTCTCGACGCCGGCCCGTTCTGGGATCCCGACCGCGACTGGGTGAGCGACGAGCGGGGGTCGCACCATCTCTACTGGACCGAACCCCGGGTGATCACCGGAGACGATCCCGTGCCCCTCGGGTCGAACAACTCTGGCCGCGGCGTGGGCGGGGGCACCGTGCACTTCGCCGGCTACACGCCACGCCTGCACCCGTCGGACTTCCACACCCGGTCGGCCGACGGGGTGGGCGCCGACTGGCCCATCTCCTACGAGGAGCTGCGACCGTACTACGCCGACATCGAAGCCGAGCTGCCCGTGGCCGGCCAGTCGTGGCCGTGGGGCGACCCGCACCGCTACCCCCAGTCCCCCCATCCGGTGAGCGGTCTCGGGCTCCTGCTCGTCCGGGGCTGCACGAACCTGGGCATCGACGTGCGCGTCGGACCCGTGGCCATCGCCAACGGGCGATTCGGGAATCGCTCCCACTGCATCTACCGGGGGTTCTGCCTGCAGGGCTGCAAGGTCAACGCCAAGGCGTCCACGCTCATCACCCACGTTCCCGACGCCTTGGCCTCGGGCGCTGAGATCCGGGCCGACTCCATGGTGAGCGGTGTCGACATCGGTCCCGACGGTCGGGCCCGTGGCGTGGTCTACTTCCGCGACGGCGTGGAGCGTCGGCAGCGGGCCCGGCTCGTCGCCGTGGCCGGCTATGCCATCGAGACTCCTCGGCTCCTCCTCAACTCGGCCTCGTCCCGCTTTCCCGACGGGGTGGGCAACGACCACGACCTGGTCGGTCGCTATGTCATGGTGCAGGGAGCGGCCCAGACGGCCGGTCGGTTCTCCGAGGAGGTGCGCATGTACAAGGCGCCGCCACCGGAGGCATCGAGCGAGGCCTTCTACGAGACCGACCCGGCGGCCGACTACAAGCGTGGCTTCTCCATCCAGTGCGTGGGCCCCCTGCCCATCACCTGGGCCGAGCACGTCGTGGCCGAGGGCCACTGGGGTGATGTGCTGCGCGAGTACATGCGCGACTACGTGCACTGGGCCACCATCGGGGTGCTGTGTGAGTTCCTCGCCCTGCCCGACAACCGGGTGACCCTCGATGCCGAGCGCGACCGCCACGGCATCCCGGTGGCCCGTTTCAGCTATTCCCAGTGCGACAACGACCGCCAGCTCATGGCCGCCGGCACCGAGAAGATGTCCGCCATCCTCGCCGCCGCCGGCGCCGAGGACACCGTCACCATCAACCGCTACGCCCACCTGGTGGGAGGCTGCCGCATGGGCGCCACCGAGGCCGATGGGGTGGTCGACCGCGACCTGCGGTCGTTCGCCGTGCCCAACCTCTACGTCGTCGACGGCAGCGTCCTGCCCACCCAGGGGGCCGCCAACCCGGCCCTGACCATCATGGCCCTGGCGGCGCGCTGCGCCGACCATCTCACCTCTGCCAATCGGGGCGGCTGATGCCAGCCGTCGGTCACCTTGACACCTCCGTTTTCAAGGTGCCCCTGGAGGAACCGGAGTCCGACGGGACCTTCACATGGACGGCCACCACCGTCGTCGTGGTCGAGGTCGCGGCCGGCGGCGCGCGTGGCCTGGGCTTCACCTACGCCACCGCCGCGTGCGCGCCCTTCATCGCCGACGTGCTCGCCCCCGCGGTGGTGGGCGCCGAGGCGCTCGATCCGCCGGCGGTGTGGCGCGAGATGGTGGCCGCCATCCGCAACCTCGGTCGCCCGGGTGTGGCGTCGATGGCCATCGCCGCCGTCGACATCGCGCTGTGGGACCTCAAGGCCCGCCTGCTCGACCTCCCCCTGTGCCGGGTGCTCGGCATGGCGCATGATCGGGTGGCCATCTACGGCAGCGGCGGGTTCACCTCCCTCACCGACTACGAGCTGGCTGCCCAACTGGGCGGCTGGGCCCACGACCAGGCCATCCCCAGGGTGAAGATGAAGGTGGGCACCGCCTGGGGCAGCGCCGAGCAACGTGACATCGAGCGCGTGGGCGTGGCCCGCGACGCGGTCGGGAGTGGTACCGAGCTCTACGTCGACGCCAACGGCGCCTACAGCCGCAAGCAGGCCGTCCGGGTGGGCCGTGCCTTCGCCGACGCCGGCGTCACCTGGTTCGAGGAGCCGGTGTCGTCCGACGATCTCAATGGCCTCCACGAGGTGCGGGGCCTGCTCGACGCCGACGTGGCCGCCGGCGAGTACGGCTATGACCTCGCCTACTTCCAACGCATGTGCGCGGCGGGTGCCGTCGACGTGGTACAGGCCGACGTCTCTCGCTGTGCCGGGATCACCGAGTGGTTGCGGGTGGCGGCGGTGGCGGCCGCCCGCGGGTTGGAGATCTCCGGGCACTGCGCCCCGGCGCTGCACCTGCATGTGGCGTGCGCGGTGCCCAACATCCGCCACCTCGAGTACTTCGCCGACCACGTCCGCGTCGAGCGCCTGCTCTTCGACGGCGTCGTCTCCCCGACGTCGGGTGCCCTTGCCCCCGACCTGTCCAGCCCGGGCATGGGCCTGTCGCTCAAGTCGGCCGACGCCGACAAGTACCGCGAGTGACGGCCCCGGAACCGGGATCGCGGGTGGCGACCACCGCCCCTGACCGCACGACGGCACCCGGCCCCGGGTTCCAGCTGCCCCGCAATGTCAGGCAGTTCTTCAGGACCGAACAGGCGGGCGCCCTGGTGCTGCTGGCCGCGGCTGTTGCCGCCCTGGTCTGGGCGAACTCGCCGTGGAAGGGGTCCTACGCCTCGCTGTGGACCACCGACGTGATGGTGCGGCTGGGGGGCGTGCACGTGCACGCCGATCTCCGCCACGTGGTCGACGAAGGTCTCATGGCTCTGTTCTTCTTCGTGGTCGGATTGGAGATCAAGCGTGAGCTGGTCGCCGGCGAGCTGCGGTCGTGGCGCCGTGCCGCGCTTCCGGCGATTGCCGCAGTGGGTGGGATGGTCGTTCCCGCCTCGATCTACGCGATCGTGAACCTGGGCCGGGCCGGCAGCAGCGGCTGGGGAGTGCCGATGGCCACCGACATCGCCTTCGCCATCGGGGCGTTGGCGCTGCTCGGCCCGAGGGTGCCCTCGTCGTTGAAGCTCTTCCTTCTCAGCTTGGCCATCGTCGACGACCTGGGCGCCATCGGTGTGATCGCCGTGTTCTACACGGGCTCCATCCGCTTCGAGGCCCTGGGGGTCGCCGTCGCGCTCATCGGGCTGATCGCCCTGCTCCGCACCGGCGGTGTCGTCTGGATCCCCGCCTACGCCGCCCTCGGGACCGGCGTCTGGCCGGCGGTGTACCAGTCCGGCGTGCACGCGACCGTGGCCGGCGCCGTCCTCGGCCTCATGGCTCCGGCCCAGTCGCTGGCCCCGGCCGCCATCGCCCGGGCGTGGAGCGCCGACCTTTCCGACGACCCCGCCCCCGCCGAGCTGCGGGCCATGACCCGCCTGGCTCGCTCGACGGTGTCGGTCGCCGAGCGCCTCGAACACGTGCTCCACCCGCTCGTGAGCTTCGTGATCCTCCCGCTGTTCGCGCTAGCCAACGCCGGGGTGGTCATCGACGCCAACCTCCTCAAGGCTCCGGGGGCCGGTGCCGTCGTGGCCGGGGTGGTCATCGGGCTCGTGGTCGGCAAGGCCGTCGGGATCACCGTGTTCTCGTGGCTGGCGGTACGCCTGCGGCTGGGCTCGCTGCCCCAGGACACGAGCTGGTCGCAACTGCTCGGGGTGGGCCTGACCGCGGGCATCGGCTTCACCGTGTCGCTGTTCATCGCCGAGCTGGCCCTCACGGGCGAGGGCCTGGCTCGCCCGGCCAAGGCCGCCATCTTGGTGGCTTCGGCCCTGGCGGCCGTGTTGGGGCTACTGCTTCTGCGCACCGCCGGTGCCGCCCCGAACGAGGAGAATGCTCATGTCGGATGAAGCCCAGGGAAACGATCGTCGGGAGCGGTTTGACGCCCCCGGGCCCGGCGTCGCCAGACGCGTCCTCACGGCTGGTGTCCCTGCCTGGTGCCTGTTGGCGGCCGTCGCCGTCGTGGTCGTTGCCTTCAGCGTCGCCTTGATCACCCAAGCCCGATCGATGATCGACCTCGGCCCGACGGTGGGCGCATCGCAAAGCGTCGATGTCCACCTTGTCGTGTGCAACCGTGATATCGACCGGTTGCAGGTCAATCCCCGCAAGGCCGAGCTCGGGCTCGAGAAGGTCCTGCGCGACGAGGGTGCGCAGGCCGCCGACGTGGTAGTGGAACGACGGGACTGTCCCGAGCCCGTTCCCCCCGGCCCTTGACCGTTTGGTTGCCCGTGCGGGCGGGGGAGTGGCACGGCCCTCCTCTTGTACTCCTGGAGGCCGACACCGTTCGATGTCACCGTCGGTGTCGATCCGCGACAGGGCCCGCTCGGCGTTGGGCCGAATGGCGGCGAGAGCGCTGCCGTCCCCCCTCCACCGCCACAGCTCGGCTGCAGTCCATACCTAGTCGTCGACCCCCCGATCGATTTCCGCGTTGACGCCGGTGTCCGGCGGTACCGATCTCCGTATACCTCCTCGCTCCACCGCCGGTGCTGGCCGTCACTGTGGACGTCGTCGCCCAGCAGTGCGTGGCAGCGGCCCTCAATACAGATGGCGAGGTCGAGCTCCACCGTCTCGGATCCGCAGTTCACCAGTCGTAGTCCTCGTGGATCCCCGTCGGACTGGCACACCCATGAACTGGATCGTCGGCGTGGATGACGACGACCGGGGGGCCCACCCGCACGTCAAGAGCCTGCCTGGTCATGCTGGGTGACCTCCGCATCGATGGCGGCCACGGGACCCTCGCGGAACACGTCCCGCCTGCATCAGACCCATTGGGCGTCGATCAGTCGGGGTCCCGGCATCGCTCGTGCCGCTCCCACCGAGCCCGTCCCACGGCCCAGATCGCCAGGTGCCGGACCCTTTCGTCGGCCCGGCCCGCGTCCCTGCCGCCGGATTCGGGGGGCAGGGTCGTGGAGCCCGCAGGACCCGGATGGTCGACCCCGGGCTGCGACTTCTCTCCATTCTTCGGATCGGGCTCCGGATGGCTCGCCACATGTACCAGTCTAGCGCCCCTTACAACCGACCAGTCAGTTTATTATTGGCCCTTCGGGGTAGGGGCTGTGACAAGCCACATACTCGACACAGACGGAGGACTCATGATGGTGGAACGATCATCTGAACACCGGGCGCTTGGGCCAACGAGCAGAGGGCGCGAGCTGGCCGGCGCCGGAGTGCTGTTGGCTGGTGCCGCCCTCCTGTGCCTCACCACGCTCGCCGACCTGCCGCTCTACCAGAACCTTGCCATTCTCGGTGGGGCCGTGACGCTCGCCTGGCTGGTCGATGGCACAGGGGCCCGCTACGTGGGTGCCGGGCTGGTCGCCCTGGCCATCGGCGGAGGTATCACGATCGGCCAGGAGGTCGGCGTGAAGAACTACGAGCACAGCCTCGTGTACGCCCTGCTGGGCGCAGCATTGCTCGTGATCTCGTGGGTGAGCCCCAAGGCCATCCGCGGCAGCGGCACGTTCCTCTTGGCCGTAGCGTCCACGGTGGCGGCATTGACCTGGGTGGCGTCGTACAACGCCGGTTGGGAGCTGGCCGCCGGGCTGGGCGTGTGGTCGGCCCTCGAGTTCGCCAGGATCTTCCGCAACGACAGCCACATCCAGGCTGCGTCGGCACCGGCAGCCTTCAAGGCCACGTCCGCAGGCCGCCCTGCCGAGGGCCGGATCCCGGAGACTGCCGGGCGCGGGTGACCGCAGCATCCTTGCTCGTGGGGGCCTCGCTACTGCAGGGCGGCCGCGGCGGGCCGCTGAGCGCCCATGGCAGCGATGGTTGACGCGCAGTGGGCGGCCTGCACGATGGGTAGGTCGTGGCGGCCTGCCCATACGCTCAGCTGGAGGTTGTCGTACTGGGCAGCGAGGCGGCGCAGGTAGGCCTGGTCGATGACCGGGTCACGATCGCCGGCGACAAGGTGCACGGGGCACCGGACCCGCTCGAGCCACCTGGCCGCTCCGGCGGCGAGGATGACCAGCTCGAGGGTCTGGGCGTACGAGGTCCAGGTGTGCTGCACGACATCGGCGGCGATCGCCTCCGGCAGGCCCGGATGCGTCAGCACCGAGAGCCGGGCGGCGAGACTTCTGTGGTCACAGACCCACCGGCACGCGTCCTCGGCCACGCGTCCCGGCAGGACGAACAGGCGACCCATCGGGCTGGTAGCGGCCACATGGGCACGGGCCGTGCGCGAGTCCGGGTAGACGGGTGGGCCGAAGGCGACGATGGCGGCAATCCTGTCGGGGTGGGTGGCGGCGACTCGTAGAGCGACGAGCGCCCCGAGGGAGTGGGCGCCGACAACGACCGGGTCATCCACACCGAGCTCGTCGAGACAGGCCAGCACCGCGTCGCCATGGTCGTCGGGGCCGTACCCCGACATCGGGCGGGGCGACCCACCGAACCCGACCAGGTCGGGCACGACGAGGCGGCCTTCGCCCCCGAGACGGTCGTAGGCGCCGCCCCAGAAGATGTTCGAAGCCACCAGCCCGTGGAGCAACAGCACAGGTGGGCCGGCCTCACCAACGAGGCGGACGCGCAGCGACGATGTCGACACGACCCGACCGCCCGGCGGTACCCATTGGGCGGCCTGCGATCGTCGGTGAGAATAGGCGGCGGCCGCGGCCATGGCGATGACCGCCCCGGCCGCCCCGGTGGCACGGCAACGACCGGCCTCGGGCTCCGGAGGCTTCCCTGCGTCGAAATCGGAACTGACTGTCGTTGGGCACACGTTTGCCGGAGCGTCTCTGGGAGTCGCGATTCGGCTCCCGGGTCGATGGTCCTTGCCTTGGCCGGCGCTCCTCGTAGGTCCGATGGTAGGCGTTTTGGAGCACGGCAGGCTCCGGTGTGGACGACCTCGCCACACGGGGTAGATGACTGCGATGGTCG
>JALYYN010000551.1 GCA_030946525.1 Actinomycetota bacterium
GACGCCATCACCTACCACCAGAACAACGTGTTCTCCAACAACCGCTACGTGGGCGACTGGCATTTCGCGGCCAAGGAGGCGGTCGGCAACCCCTTGACCTTCGCCCAGTGGCAGGTGGCCCCCTCCAACCAGGACGCCGGAAGCACCATGAACGGCGGGAGCACGACGACACCCACGACTATCGCCTCCCCGACCTCCACGACCGTCCCGTCGGCCACGACCGTCGCCTCGACGGCCTCCAGCACGCCGGTAAGCGCCTGGGCGGACACCCAGCCGGTCACCGAGACCGACGCCGGAGCGCCCTACACCCTAGGGACCCGATTCGTGGTCGCAGTCCCGGGGAGCGTGACGGCGTTGCGGTTCCCCCAGACGCCGAAGATGTCGGGGCCGATCACCGTCAAGCTGTGGAAGACCACCGGCCTGACGGCAGGCGTGGAACTCGCCTCCGCCACCTACACGGCGGTCGCCGGACAGTCGGGGTGGCGCAACGTCCCCCTCGCCAGCCCCGTGTCGGTCGTCCCCACCGAGCGGTACGTGGTCTCGTACCACACGCCCGGACCCATGGGCTTTGGGTGGATGGCGCTTGCGACGCCGAAGGTGTCGGGGAGCCTGACGGCCAACGCCAACGGTGACCTCGGCTACGCCAACGCCCTGTACAACCAGGAAAGCGGCCACACGTTCCCGACAACCGGTGGCGCCGGCCACTCGTACTTCGCCGACGTGGTCTTCCGGGCGTCGTGACAAGGGCGCTCGACCTCCGGGCTCCGTGCCCCTGAAGAAGCCAGGAGCGCCCCGCTGCCGGGGCGCTCCTGTTTCGCGTACCGGGCCCTACTGCAGGCGCTGGTCGTAGACGACCAGGTTGGTCCCCTGGATGACGCACAGGTGCCGGCCGCTGTCGACCAGTTCGTCGAGATACGAGACGATCCCCGGATAGAGGTAGAAATAGTCGTCCCAGATGATCGTGCCCCTCGTGGAGACGACTCTGAACGCGTTCGCCGTGTCGGCCCGGACGATCGGCCCACTGTGGCCGCCGTCGATCAGGACCATGTCGATGGGCGCCACGGACTCGTCCGCCTGCCAGGTGAGGGAGTCGGCGCGAACCTGGATGATCCGGTCCCTGACCGGCGATCGCAGGAACGCCTCACCGACCCGGGCCCGGCGTCGGTTGATCAGCTCGAGATCACCGTCGCTCAGATCGTGGGACTCGTCCATCGACGCGTCGTCGGGCAGGTCCACGGTTACGATCCGACAGTCGGTCGGGGCGTTGAGGGCGATGGTCATCGTCCCGACGCCGAGGTACGTCCCGATCTCGAGGACGGACTTGGGTTGGATGGCCCGGGTAAGCGAGGCGAGGGCGTGGTAATAGGTGGCGTTGCCGACGCCGCAGAGGTCGCGCGGGCCGGGAAGAGTCACTTCTTCAATCGCGTCGGACCGCAGGCGACCCACGAGCTCGGCAAGTTCGATGCCCCGGATTTTGGCGTGGGCGTGGAACCGCGCCCGCCGGACGATTGTTGCCGCCTCCCCAGCGATATCCCGCTGCGCAGGGTGCGCCGTCAACCGGTTCAGGACGAGCACCTCGCCGAGATCGCGTGCATAACGCGCCGAAGCGGTCAGACGGTTCATCCTCCCGGAGCGTAGCAGTCTGTATCCTGCCCTCGGCCGGGGACCGGGACTGAATCCCCCTCTGCCGGCCCGGGGCGGCTCACATGACGGCGGGAGCCCTGGACGCGGTCAGCGGCCGGCCGGACGGGCGCCACGGGGTCCCGGCAAGCAGGGAGGCGGCCACGACGACGTGGAGCAGGTATGGGGAGACATCACCCAGCCCGACTTCGGTGTACGAGGCGATGATGCAATACACCACGAGGAACGTGGCCACGGCTCGCTCCGGGCCGGCCCGGCGGAAGGCGGTCACGACGAGAACCTCCAAGAGGGTCGCGGCGACGAGGCCGGCGCCAACCAAGCCTTGGTCCTGGTATACGGCGATCCACGTACTGTCGATCGGGAGCCCGCCGAACGACTTGTCGGAGAGGCCGAACCCGAACCACCGCTCAAACTCCGACCGCGGCGCGGCGAGCGCGTGCTCCCACACCTGTTTCCGGCCGGTGAGTCCGCCGATCTGCTCGGAACTCTGGTTCCGCAAGAACCAGCCGGACAGCGCCGGAGCGAGGGCCACCGCCGCGAGGGGGATTAGCAGCAGAACGGTGCCGGCAATGCGCCGGACCCGCTTCTGCTTCAGGAACAGGGTTACGCCCGCCAGCAGGACTCCCACGAGCGCAGCGACGAGCGCCGTCCGCGTGCGGCTGAGAAGGACCATGGAAATGGTCACAGCGTCGATGAAGAGTGCCGGTCTGCGGGCCAAGGCCCCCGACAGCCACATAGCGGTGGCCATGCCAGCCAGCACGGCGGCGTATTCGCCGACCTGCGTGGGGGGGATTGCCCACAATACGCCGCTGAGCCGGCCGGTCGCGTTGCCCCGAAGCGCGGCCGAGGGGAAGAGCAGCAGGCCGACGAGGACGGATCCGGAGACGACCACCAGCGCCCGCAGGTGGCAGCGGGCCAGGAGCAGGTCGTTGCGGCCCCACCAGGGCGTCAGGAGCCAGAGCACGCCGAGAAACGTAAGAAGGCGCACCGACCGGATGGCGGCGCCCACCCCGGCCAGCCCGCGGGCTCCCGCCATCGCTGCGGTCACGGCCATGATCGAGCACAGGGCCAGCACGAGGTTCGGCCGAACAAGCAACCGGCGATTCGTCGTGAGGACTAAGACAAGGGCGAGGACCAGGGAACCCATGGTGAAGATCTGAGCCACGGGACGGGGAATGACCTGCCCGGTGGGCGCTCCGAGTCCATTGAAGACGAGCAGGGCCCAGATCACACCGATCCGGCGATCGATCTGCGCCGCGGTCAGCCTCGTCATGGCCCCGACCCGCCTTTCCCCTGGCGGCAGAGCGGCACCGGCGGCGTCACTCAGAGGCTCGTCCACGCGGAGGGCGCCGGGTCGGACAATTGCTGCGACGGCCGGTCCGTTAGCCCGATGCTGTCGTCGTTGGTATCGGCGCCCACGACGAGAACGGACTGGAAGCGAAGGCCGGCCGCACGGAGCAGGTGGGCCGCAGAGCGCATGGAGGTCGCCGTGGATCGGCCGCTGGTGACGAAGGCCACTGCGCCAGTAGCCCACTCGATGAGCGGAACGGCTCCGAGGCCGGGATCGAGACGGCCCAAAAGCAGAACGACGTCGGACGAGGCGCGAAGCTGGTTGAGGAGGATACGACGTGGGATCCCCTCCGCAGGCGCGAACGCGACGGTAAATGCCGATCCGTCGGACCCCAGCCGAACGGTCGTAACCTCTCCCGTCCCGCGCTCGATCACCGCAGCCAGCGTGGAGTCCAGGGTGAGGTCGACTACGAGCACCTTCGAACCCTGGCTCGCCTGCCGGGCCGCGGGGGGGGGGGGG
>JALYYN010000559.1 GCA_030946525.1 Actinomycetota bacterium
GTCCGGGCGCGGCCCGCGGCGGGACGCACGACGCCGGCGGCCGGCCCGCCGGCTCCGGCCTGGCCACGTCGTAGGCGGGCCGGCGGTCGCCCCGCTCGGGGCGGTGGGCGGCGAGAAAGGCGAGGGCGGCGGCCACCGCCTCCCTGCCCTGGCTCCCTTGCGGGCGCGTCGGGCTCAATCTGTCCCCAGCGCCGCCAGCAGCGCCGACGACGGGGCGACGGCGCCGAACACCCCGCCCTGCATCTTCACCATCTGGAGGGCGGCCAGGTAGTTCCCGTAGTCCGTCGCTCCGGTGCAGTCCTCCAGGAGCAGGCACTCGTAACCCTTGTCGTTGGCCTCCCGCATCGTGGTGTGCACGCACACGTCGGTGGTGATGCCGGTGAAGATGAGATGGGTGACGCCGGCCACCCGTAGGAGCAGGTCGAGGTTGGTGGCGTAGAACGCCCCCTTGCCCGGCTTGTCCACGACCGGTTCGCCGTCGATGGGGGCCACCTCGGGCACGATCTCCCAACCCGGCTCGCCCCGGACCAGGATGCGCCCGCACGGGCCGGCATCACCGATGCCGGCGCCCATCCGCTTGGAGCGCCACAGCTTGTTGGGCGGGCAGTCCGACAGGTCCGGCAGGTGACCCTCCCGCGTGTGGACCACCATCATGGCGACGGACCGGGCCGCGGCCAGCACGGTGGCCGTCGGCTCGAGACCGGCCCGGGTCAGCTTCAGGTCGTAGCCCATGGTGTCGACGTAGCCGCCGGGGCCGCAGAAGTCGACCTGCCAGTCGATGCAGACCAGGGCGGTACGGGCCGGGTCGACCGCTCCGTCGTAGGGCCACGGGTAGGGGTCGGCGGCGACCTGGTTCATGCGTGCTCCTTCTCGAGAGACTCCAAGAGTTCCGATGTGGTGCCGACGGCCCCGAAGATGCCACCCGACATGGTGATGCTGGCCAGCGCCCGCTGGGCCACCGCCGGGTCGTGCGGTGCGGCGGCGTCGGCCAGGGTCAGGCACTCATAGCCCCGGTCGTTGGCCGCGCCGAGGGTGGAGTAGACCGCGGACTCAAGACCAAGTCCACCCACCGCCAACCGGTCGACGTCCATGGCCCGCAGGCGCAGGTCGAGCGGGCCCCCGGAGAACCCGCTCATCCCTGCGCAGGACACGACCATGTCGCCCGGCTCGGGGTCGAGGACCAGGTCGCCACGGGCCGCGTGGCGGAGGACGACAACCGCCCCGCCGGCGTCACGCACGACCTTGGCCGCCCGGGCCAGCACCTCGATGGCGATGAGGGGCTCGGCGGTGCGGGCCAGCCACCACGCCTGGGCGCCGGCGACGACGAGGGCCAGCCGGGCGGCATCGCACCGCCCGTCGAACGGCCAGGGATAGGGCTGGGTCACAGGTGGCTCAGGTCGGCAGCTTGCCGACGACGCCGTCGACGAAGACCTTGAGGTTCTCGATGGCGGCGTAGTCCGGGACCATGCCGTCGGGGAAGACCACCTTGCCGTCCTGGCCCATCACCGGGCCCTTGAACGGCGAGCCGTCCGTGGCGCTGATGGCGGTCCTGGCGCTGTCGATGGCCGCCTTGGTGTCGGCGGTGACCGACGGCCCGTAGGGCGACTGGACGAAGGGGTTGTCCCCGGTCTTGAGCCCCACCCGGTAGTTGGCGTTGAACTTCGAGCCGGTGAACGTACCGGCCAGGACGGTCTTGACCAGGTCGGTGTACAGCGGGCCCCACTTCCACTGCGAACCGGTCAGCCAGCCCTTGGGGGCGAGCGTGGAGGCGTCGGCGTGGTAGCCCACGGTGAAGGCGCCCTTGGCCTCGGCGGTCTTGATGACCGTGGCGGTGCAGTCCTGGTGCTGGGTGATGACGTCGACGCCCTGCGAGAGCAGGCTGTCGGCCGCCTCGGCCTGCTTGCCGGGGTCACACCAGTTCGAGGTGTTGACCACATAGGTCTTCGCCGCCGGGTTCACGGACCGGGCGCCGAGTTCGAAAGCGTCGATGTTGTCGATGCTCTGGGAGATCGGGAAGGCGTAGACGTAGCCGAGCTTGTTGGTCTTCGTCGCCTTGCCGGCGGCGATGCCGGCCAGGTACACCGGCTCGTAGACGGTCCCGAAATAGGTGCCGAAGTTGGCCGGGATCGTCCCGTTGGCGATGTTGCCCTGCTGGACGACGACCACGTCGGGATGGGCGGCCGCCACCTTGAGGGCGGGGTCGAGATGGCCATAGCTGGTGGCGAAGATGATCTTGGCCCCGTTGGCGATCATCCCCTCCATGACCCGTGTGGCGTTGTCGTCCTCGGGGACGTTCTCGGCGGTCAGGATCTTCATGTTCGGGAACGCCTTGGCCACGTCCTGGCTGCCCTCGTAGGCGGCCTGGTTGTAGCCGTAGTCGTCCTTCGGGCCCACGAAGATGAACCCGATGGCCTTCCCGCCCGTGCCGGGCGCGGCGGTCGCCCCTCCGGCCGCGGCCTTGGTGGTCGTGGTCGTGTTGCTGCTGCAGCCGATGGCCGTCAGCGCCAGGACGCCGACTGCGGCCGCGCCCGTTCTCCAACCCTTCCTCATGCTCTCCCCTTTGGCTGTGTGCTGCTTGATGTGAACTGGCAGGTCCGGGCTCAGCCGGCCTGGAAGACCTTCCGGAGCCCCTCGGGCGCGGCGTCCGCCCGGCGGCGGCCCAGGGCGACCAGCACGCCGATGGTCACGATGTACGGGATGGCGTCGAGGGCGAACTGGTTGAAGCCGAACCCCCGGGCCTGGAGGGCCGGCGACAGGGCCAGCGCGGCGCCGAACAGGTAGGCGCCCGCCACGGCCCGCATCGGGTGCCAGGCGGCGAAGATCACCAGGGCGACGGCGATGAAGCCCCGGCCCTGGGTCATGTTCTCGAACCAGGCGTTGGCGTAGGCGGTCGAGAGCTGGGCGCCCCCGATACCGGCCAGCGCCCCGCCACCGACGACGGCGAGGTAGCGGACCCTCAGCGGCGAGTGCCCGTAGGCGGCCAGGACCTCTTGGCGCTCCCCCGCCCCCCGCAGGATCAGCCCGGGCCGGCTCCGGTAGAGGAACCACCAGACCGCGGGGCCGGCGAGGTAGGAGAGGTAGGTGAGGGGGTCGTGCTGGAAGAGGATCTCGCCCAGCCACGGCAGCCTCGACAGGCCCGGGACGGCGACCGGCGTGAAGGCGTTGATCGACCGGCCGACGTAGGCGGCGCCGAACAGCGAGGTCAGGCCGAGGCCCAGGAAGAGCACGACCAGGCCGGTGGCCAGCTGGTTCGCCCCCCGGGACAGGACCAGCACGGCGTGGAGGAGGGCGAGGAGCGCCCCGGCCGCGGCCCCGGCCAGGACGCCGAGCCAGGGGCTGCCGGTCGTCGCCGTCACCGCGTAGGCGGTCAGGGCGCCGACGAGCATGCACCCCTCGGAGCCGAGGTTGATGACCCCGGCGCGCTCGGTGACCGTCTCGCCGAGGGCGGCATAGAGGATCGACGTCCCACCCCGGACCGCGCCCACCAGAACCTGCAGCAGGAGGCCCATCAGGCGACCACCTGCCGGTGGCCGCCATGAGATTGTCGGCAGGAGCGGCCTCCCGGGCCGCTCATGAGGCGACCGCCGCGGGAGCGGGGACGGGTGCCACCGGGGCCGGCGCCGGTTTCGACGTGCCCGCCCTCGTGAACTGCCCCCGACCCATCACCGCCACCAGCACCAGGCCCATGAGGACGTTGACGGCGGCGGCGGGCAGGCCGGAGTCGAGCTGGAGGCTGTCGCCGCCGATGGCGATGAGCGCCAGCAGCAGGGCGGCCCCCGCCACCTTGATCGGGTCGTGGCGGGCCAGCCAGGCGGCCAGGAAGGCGATGTAGCCGAAGTTGAGCGTCATACCGGGCCGGAGCTTGAACTCGGCGCCGGCGAAGTGGACCATCCCGCCGAGGCCGGCAAGGGCGCCGCCGACGAGCATGGCCGACAGGAGCAGGCCGGCGACGGGCAGGCCGGCCCGGCGGGCCGCCTCGGGGTTGCCGCCCACCACCCGGAGCCGGAACCCCCACGAGGTCCACCGCAACAGCCCCCAGATCACCGCGGTGGCGACCAGGGCGAAGACGATTCCCACGTGGACCCGGCTCGTGCCCAGGAGGGGCAGCCGGGCGCCGGCGACCAGCTCCCGTGTCGCCGGCTGGCCGGAGCCGTTCCTGTCCTTCCACGGCTGGTAGATGAGGTAGAGGAACAGATCGATGGCCACGTAGTTCAGGAGCAGGGTGGTGATGGCCTCGTTGATCTTCACGGTCAGGCGCAGGACGGCGGCGATGCCCGCCCACAGGGCCCCGGCCGCCATGGCCGCGACCACCATCACCACGATCATCACCCCGCCGGGGAGCCGGCCGTCGAGAGCCAGGGCGGCCCCGGCGGCGCCGATGGTGCCCATGACGACCTGGCCCTCGCCGCCCACGTTGACCAGGCCGGCCCGGGCAGGCACGGCCACGGCCAGGCCGGCCAGGATGAGCGGCGCGGCCTTGACCATCACCTGGCCGAGGGACGTGGTGCTCAGTACCGTCGAGCGCCACATCTCCGAGTACACCTGCAGCGGGTTGGCCCCCTTGGTGAGCACGAAGGCGCCGAAGAGCACGAGGGCCCCGGCGTAGGCGGCGGCCAGGCGCCCCGCGCCCCGGGCCAGCCGGGCGCCGGAGATGCCCGGCGCGCTCATGCGGTCCTTGCCGGGCATGAGCCCGCTCATGCCGTGCTTGCCGGGCATGAGCCCGCTCATGCCGCACCCCGCAGCATCAGCTCGCCGATGGCGTAGCGGTCGGCCTCGCCGGGCCGGACGATCCC
This sequence comes from Actinomycetota bacterium, assembly GCA_030946525.1. GTDB lineage: Bacteria > Actinomycetota > Acidimicrobiia > Acidimicrobiales > AC-14 > CADCTB01. Next base: position 4,794 of record JALYYN010000559.1, read on the forward strand.
GGCGACCCGCCCGGCGTGGAGGACGAGCACCCGGTCGGACAGCTCCAACAGCTCGTCGAGGTCCTCGGAGATGACGAGCACGCCGGCGCCCGCGGCCCGGCGCTCGAGCAGCAGCTCCTGGGTCCGGCGGGTGGTGGCTACGTCGAGCCCCCTGCTGGGGTAGGCGGCGACGACCAGGCGGGCGTCGACGCCGAGGGCCCGGGTGAGCACCACCCGCTGGATGTTGCCGCCCGACAGCTCCGCGACCTGGCGGCCGGGACCGGCCATGCGCAGGCCGGTGCGTTCGTCGAGCGTGGCCAGGCGGCCCCGGACCTTGGCCCAGTCGATGCCCAGCCCCTTCCGGACGCTGCGCAGGTCGGCGAGGGCCATGTGCTCGGCCACCGACAGGCCGGGGACGACCGCGTCGGCCACCGGATCCTCGGGAATGCCGACCGCGCCGGCGGCGATGGCCGCCCGGGCGCCGCCCGACACGTCGGCGCCGGCCACCAGGACCTGGCCCGACATCGGCGCCCGCAGGCCGAGGGCGACCTCGTACAGCTCCCGCTGGCCGTTGCCGGCCACGCCGGCCACGCCGACGAGCTCGCCACCGGCGATCGTGAGGTCGACGCCTTCCAGGGCGGTGTGGCCGCCGTCCCCCCGGACCGACACGCCGCGCAGTTGCAGCGCCGGCGCCGCTCCCGGCGGAGGGGCCGGCCGGTCTGCGGGCAGGGCCGGGACGGAGCGGCCGACCATGGCCTCGATGAGGGTGCGGTCGTCGTGGTCCCTGGGGTCGGCCGAGACCATCACCATGCGGCCGCCCCGCAGGACGCTGACCCGGTCGGCGATGTCGCGGGCCTCGTGCAGCTTGTGGGTGATGATGACCACCGAAAGGCCCCGGGCGCGCAGCAGCCGCAGGCCGGCGAACAGGGCGTCGACCTCCTGGGGGGCGAGCACACTGGTCGGCTCGTCGAGGATGATGAGCCTGGCCCCCGCCATCAGGACCTTCAGGATCTCGACCCGCTGCCGCTCCCCGATCGACAGATGGCGCACGAGGGCGTCGGGGTCGCAGGCCAGGCCGAAGTGCTCCGCCTCCTCCCGAACCTTGCGGGCCAGCCCGGCGCGGTCCAGTCGGATCCCGCCGAGGGGGAGGGCCAGGGCCACGTTCTCCACGACGGTGAGGGCCGGCACCAGGCGCAGGTCCTGGAAGACCATGCCGATCCCCAGCTTCCGGGCGACGGCCGGCGAGTCCACGCTGACCGTCTCGCCGCCGAAGCGCAGCTCGCCCGAGTCGGGACGGTTGACCCCGTAGATCAGCTTCATGAGCGTGCTCTTGCCGGCGCCGTTCTCCCCCAGGAGGGCGTGCACCTCGCCGGCCCGCACCTCGAAGTCGACGGCGTCGTTGGCGATCACCTCGCCGAAGCGGCAGGTCATCCCCCGTACCGCCAGCAGGGGCTCGCCCTCCAGCGTCGGCGCCTCCACTCGGGTCGGTGTCAGCGTCATCGGCCCGTTTCCTGTCCGTGCTCCGCGATGGCGGTCATGACCGCATCGCCCCCTTTCCGCTCGCCATGCGCGCCAGTGCGCGTGTGGCCCTGTCCTCGACGACCGCCATGGACTCCCCCAGATGGACCCCGAACCGGGCCACGGCCAGCGGCAGGTCGCCGGCGAGGATGGCCTCGACGATCTGCAGGTGCTGGGCGATGGTGCGCTCCACCCGCTCGGCGGTCAGGAAGTCGTGCATGCGCACCATCCGGATGCGCTCGTTGACCATGCGCAGCAGGTCGGCCAGCGACGGGTTCCCCGACGACGCGGCCAGCCGCACGTGGAAGTCCTCGTCGAGGGTGACGAACCCGGGGTCGGGCTCGGGGACCCGGGCCTCGAGGGCCCGCCACTCGTCCCGCAGCGGCTCGAGGAGGGCGGGGTCGTGGGCGCCGCCCCGGCCCGGTTGGGCCGGGCGCCGCAGGCCCTGCAGCTCCAGGACGAGGCGCACCTCGTACAGGTCGTGCACCGCGGCCACGTCGGGCGCCGTCGGGTACCAACCGCCCTCGGGCAGCCGTTCGACCAGGCCCTCGGCGTGAAGGCGCGTCAGCGCCTCGCGCACCGGCGTGCGTGACACGCCCAGGTCGGCGGCGAGGCGCTCCTCGGCCAGCCGGCGGTTCAGCGGGTAGTCACCGACGAGCAGCGCGTGCTTCAGCGCGTCGTAGGCCGCCACGCTGCGCAGCCCTTCCGGGCGGCCTGTATACAGCGTTGCATCCACGACGCCGACGGTACGAAAACAGGGTTGCCGCCCGGTCTCCGCCGCGTGACCGGCGGGCGTCTTCTATCTGATCGTCGCCTGTACCTCGGCGGGCACCGCGTCGGGCACGGTGAAGCGGAACCGGCTTCCTCCCCCGCCGTTGGGCTCGACCCAGATGGCACCGCCCCGGCGCTCGACGATCCGCTTGCAGATGGCCAGGCCGATCCCGGTGCCCTTGTACCGCTCGCGGGGATGGAGGCGTTCGAACATGGAGAAGATGCGGTCCCGATGGGCGTCGTCGATGCCGATCCCGCTGTCGGCGACGGTGAGGGTCCAGCCGTCGGGGGTCCGCTCGGCCGACAGGTGGACCTGCGGCGTCGCCCCGGGGGGGACGAACTTCACCGCGTTGGCCAGCAGGTTCTGGAAGAGCTGGGCGAACTGGAACTCATCCGCGGTGACCACCGGGAGCGGATCCCCGGCGACGTGGGCCGCCGGCCCGGCCGACTCGCGTTCGATCTGGGCCAGCGCGTCGCCCACCACCCGGTCGAGGGCGACGGGCGCGAGCACCGGCTCGGCCGCGTCCACCGAGCAGTAGGTGAGTAGGTCCTCGATCAGGGCGTTCATGCGTGCCGAGCCGTCGACGATCCAGGCCACGAACTCCCGGCCCTGGTCGTCGAGCGAGGGGCCGTGCACCCGATCGAGGAGGGAGGCGAACCCCGACACCGCCTGCAGCGGCGACTTGAGCTCGTGGGCGGCGAGGTAGGCGAAGGTGCTGAGGTCGGTGTTCGAACGGGTCAGCTCCCGCTCCGCCCGCTTCTGCTCGGTGATGTCGACGACCTGGGCCACGAGCTGGCTGGGCCGGCCGTCGTCGTCGCGCACGACCGAGCAGCCGACCAGGGCCCAGATCACGCGGCCGTCCGGCCGGCGCAGACGGGTCTCGATCGTCGAGCTGGCCCCGCCCCCGCCGAGCAGGCCCCGGCGGGCGGCGGCGGCCGCCTCGCGGTCCTCGGGATGGGAGAGGTCGGCCAGGGCACGGACCAGCAGCTCGTCCTCGGTCAGGCCCGCCATGCGGCAGAGCGACGGGTTGACCTCGAGGAAATGGTCGTCGGGGCTGACCACGGCCATCCCGATGGGGGCGTGCTCGAAGGCCAGCCGGAAGCGCTGCTGGGCTTCCCGGGCGAGCGGGGCCAGGGCCATCACCGGCGCCACCGCGTCGCGCCCCGCCTGCGGGCCCACCATGGTTCCGCACACCTCGACCAGGCGGGCCACCAGCTCGTCGGGCCGGTAGCTCTTCTCCAGGTAGGCGGTGGCGCCGGCCTCCACGGCCTCGGCGCCCATGCGCTCGGCGGTGAAGCCCGACAGCACCACGATGCGGGTCGCCGGCGCCGACCTGCGGATCAACGGGATGGCCTCCATGCCGTTCATGACGGGCATGTCCAGGTCGAGCAGGAGGAGGTCGGGCTCCAGCGAGGTCGCCAGATCCACCGCCTGGCGGCCGTCCGACGCCTCACCCACCACATGGAAGGCGTGGGAAGCGTCGAGGATCCGGCGCAGCACCAGCCGGACGGTGGCCGTGTCGTCGGCCAGGAGCACGGTGATCACGCCCGCCGTGGGTGCGCCGGAGCGACGCATCGGCGCGACCGCAGGCCGCCCGCCGGGCCCTTCGCCGCCGCCGCCGTACCCGTGTCCCACGCGCCGTACCTCCCTCCGCCGATCGTGGTTGCACGTTATCGACCGGTGGGCGCCCTCCCTTGAGGGCGGCCGGGCCCGTCAGGGGGCCGGCGAGCAGCCCGCCGTGGTAGGAAACCCGACATGCGACGACTTCTCATCCTGGTCCCGTTGTTGCTGGCCGGCGTCCTGGCAGCAGGCGAGTTGGCCGCCTCGGCCGCTCCCGCCCCCGCCGGAGGGGACCGGTGGGCCCTCATCGTCGGAATCGACCATTTCGAGGGCGCCACCCGAACCAACTTCGGAGCGGTCGCCGACGCATCGAACTTCCGCCAGACGCTGCTCCGGGCCGGGTGGGCCGACGACCACATCAAGGTGCTGACCGACAGCGGGGCCCGCCAGGCCGACATCCGCGCCGGGCTCCAGTGGCTGGTCGACCGCAGCAGCCCGACCTCGCTGTCGGTCATGCACTACTCCGGCCACGTCAAGCAGGTCGGCTCCACCGAGTACCTGTGGCCCCACGACAACCGCTTCATCGCCGACACCGAACTGGCCTCCAGCGTGCAGCGGCTGCGGGGCCAGGCCTGGATCGACATCTCGGGCTGCGAATCGGCCGGCTTCGACGAGGGCATCTCGGCCCCGAACCGGCTCTTCACCGCCTCGTCGCAGTCCAACGAGAAGTCCTACGAGTACCCCGACCTGCGCCAGTCTGTGTTCTCGTCGCTGCTCGTCAACCGGGGAATGCTCCAGGGCCAGGCCGACGCCAACGGCGACGGCCGGGTCTCGGTGCAGGAGGCGTTCGCCTTCGCCGCCGCCCAGGCCCCCGGGATCACCGCCCGCCAGAGCCAGGGCCCGCAGCACCCGGTGATGGCCGGGTGGGACGGCACGCCCCTCTTCCTCGACGCGGTGGCGGCAGCACCGGTTGCCACCGCGGTGGCGCCGGCACCAACGCCGGCCAGGACGTGCATCCTGTTCCTCTGCTTCTGAGAGGCGCCGCTTCTGAGAGGCGCCCTCGATCGGGAACTACCCGGGGAGGGTCATGGCCGCGGGGTCGCCGCCGGCGCCGGCCCGGATGATGTCCTGGAGCTCGGCGGCGGTGAGCGTCTCCTTCAGCACCAGGGTCTCGGCGATGGTGCGCAGGTCCTCGCCGTTGTCGCTGAGGATGGTGCGGGCGGCCTGTTCGGCCCGCTGCAGCAGCTCGCGGACCTCCTTGCCGCCGTCGGTCTCGTCGTTGTTGCCACGCATGTTGTCGTCGCGGCGGCCGGCGAGCTCGAAACGGCCGGTCATGGCCAGGCGCTCGACCATGCGACGGGCCAGGGTGGCGGCGTGCTCGAGGTCGTCCTCGGCCCGGGTGCTGGGCTGGCCGAAGACCTGCATCTCGGCGGCCCGGCCGCCCAGGAGCACGATGAGCTGGGCCATCAGCTCCCGCTTGGTCAGCACCTCGCGGTCGTCGGAGGTGGACCACGGCGAGCGGCCGAAGGCGGCGCCCCGGTTGACGATCGACACCCGCGACGGCGGCTGGACGCCCCGGAGCAGCACGGAGAGCAGGGCGTGGCCGGCCTCGTGCACGCCGACCAGCTCCTTCTCCTCCTCGGACATGAGCCGGGCGCTGCGGGTGCCGGCCAGCACCCGGTGGACGGCCTCGTCGACGTCCTCGGGGGCGACCCGGTCGCGGTGGCGGCGGGCGGCCAGCAGGCACGCCTCGTTGACGATGTTGGCCAGCTCGGCGGCGGTGAGGCCGGCGGTGTTGCCGGCCACATCGCCCCAGTCGACCCGGCGGGACACCGGCCTGGCGTCGGCGTGGAGGCGGAGGATCTTCTCCCGGCCGCTGCGGTCGGGGCGGTCGACCTGGATGCGGCGGTCGAACCGGCCGGGGCGCAGCAGGGCGGAGTCGATCAGCTCGGGGCGGTTGGTGGCCCCGATGATCATGACCCCCGACGTGCCCATGAAGCCGTCCAGCTCGACGAGGAGCTGGTTGAGAGTGTGGTCGAACTCGCGCTCGCCGGTGGTGTCGGAGCTGCGGTGGCGACCGATGGCGTCCAGCTCGTCGATGAAGACGATGGCGGGCGACGATGCCTTGGCCGCCTCGAAGAGCTGGCGGACGCGGGCGGCGCCCAGGCCGACGAACTTCTCTACGAAACTGGTGGCGGAGACGAAGAAGAACGGGACGCCCGTCTCGCCGGCCAGGGCCCGGGCCAGCAGGGTCTTGCCGCAGCCGGGCAGGCCGTAGAGGAGGACGCCCTTGGGCAGGTGGGCGCCCAGGCGCTCGAAGCGCATGGGATCCCGCAGGTACTCGGCGACCTCCCGCAGCTCGGCGATGGCCTCGTCGAGGCCGGCCACGTCGGCGAAGGTGACCGCTTCCATCCGGGCCTTGGGATCGTCCCGGTTGACCTGCTCCATCTTGAACGGCGTCTCGCCGCCTCCGCCCGCGGTGGCGACGGCGCGGCCGCCGCGGCGGCCGCCCGGTGTCCGCCGTGAGGAGAATCGACCGCCCGGGCGTGTCATTCGGAGTGTCACGATAGCCGTCCCTAGGATCAGTGCTGCGAACCCGATGACTTCAGGCCGCGTCAGGATCGAAAGGCGCACGGCAGCCTCTCCATGTGGCTCCTCCACGTCTTCCCGACACGGTGGCCCCCCCAAGGGACCGGTTTGCGTCGGCGAGGCCCTACAGGCTCGCGCAGTGCGGTCGGCCTCGCCACTACAAGTCGTCGGCATCGACCACGTCGCACTGAAGCGGCGATTCGGGTGTAGACCGGAATCCATGCCGCCGGCGCCGAGCGTGGCCCCCGCCTCCGGGCTCCTGCTGTTCATCCGCTACGCCTTCATGCCCAACCACCTCGGGTACTGCGGGGGCAACGAGAACGAGGTGCTCTTCGAGCACGCGACCGACGGGCGGACCGACCCCCGGCTGGCCACCATGCTGGTGAAGTTCACCGGGGCGGTGCCCTACCTGCGCACCATCGCCGCCGCCAACGGGATCGGCGACCCCTTCGACCCCCGGGTGGTCGAGGCCTACTGGCTCGGCAACGAGCTGCTCGACCACGTCGAGGCGGCCGACCTGTACCGGTCCCTGGAGGAGCGCTTCGGGAGGCACCTGCCGGCCAGGGTGCGGGACCAGGTGCTGCGCAAGCCGCCGGCCGGCGCCAAGCCCTTCCACCTGTTCCACGTGCTCGACGTCTACCGCCACCTCGAGTCGGAGTCGGTCGGCATGGCCGCCATGGAGAGCTGCCGGATCAGCTGGGGCCAGGTGCACGAGGTCGACGGCGCGGCGGTGACCGTCGACCGCCAACCCCTGGTCATGGTCGACGGCAAGCTGGCTCTGGGCGAGGCTCGGGCCGAGCGGGTGCTGCGGGCCTTCGAGGGCCGGGGCTTCGCCGACGAGGTGGCGCCGGGCGACTGGGTGTCGATCCACTGGGGCTGGGTGTGCGAGACCCTCGACGCCCGTCGGCTGGCCAACCTCCGCCGGTCCAGCGCCGCCCACCTCGCCCTGGCCAACCAGACGATCTGAGCCTCTCCCCCGCCCTTCCCCCCAACCGTTCTGGCTGCAGTTGCACGTGCATACGCGCGTCACTGCAGCCAGAACGGGGGGTGGAGGGGGGTCAGAAGGCGGTCTGGTCGATGGGGGCGGAGCCCTCGGGGCGGGGCGGGGTGACCTGGACGACGGCGACCCGGGTGCCCACGTCGACCATGGAGAACAGGTCGGCCTCGTCGGCCTCGTTCATCCGGATGCAGCCGTGCGACTCGCTGTAGCCGATCGACGCCCGGTTGGACGTGGCGTGGATGAGGATGGCGGGGGCGTCGAGGGCGAGGGCCCTGGTGCCGAGGGGATTGCCGGGGCCGGGGCCGATGACGGCCGGGAGGCCCTTGGCCCACGCGCTGCCCGGGTTGTACCAGGACGGGTTCTGGATCTTCTGCACGACGTGCCACAGCCCGGGCGGTGTCAGGTAGCCGGCGGCGCCGGTGGCCACCGGCCACGACTTCACGATCTGGCCGTTGTCGTAGAGGTAGAGCTTGTTCTCGCCGGCCCGGACCAGGATGACCTTGGAGGTCGCCGGGTCGCCGCTGGGCTTGAGGGGCCTGGCCACCAGCCGGACGGTGTCGTCGCCCAGGGCCACGCCGTCCATGACGGCGCGCCGGGAGGCCTCCATGTCGATCTCCTTGCCGGCCTTCTCCGGCACCACCCGGACCCAGCCGGTAGAGACGTCGATGTCGGCGTCCTTGGGGGCGACGGCGACCGCCTTGGCCGCGCCGGCCAGCACGTCGTCCAAGGCGCCGGGGCCCCACGCCGGCTGCAGGTCGACGAACGGGGCCCCACCGGAACCGAAGAGGCGCGACGTCACCCGTGAGCCGACTGTGCCGCCCCGCTGGGAGTCCATGACCCGGCGGACGGCGGCGGCCACGTCGACCCGGTAGCCGAGGTCCCAAGGCGTGGTCCGGACCGAGAAGGCGTCGACGGTGACCGTGACCGGGCGGTGCAGCGGTGCCTCGACCCTCTCCCGCACCCGGGCCACGGCCTGGTCGACCTTCAGGCCCCCGACATCGACGCCCTGGACGAAGGCGCCCGGGGGCAGCCGGCGCCGGGCGTTGCCGTCGATCGCCATGGCCCCGAGGACGACGCCGGCGGCGAGCAGGAGGGTGACGGGAAGAACGATGGCGAGGACGAGGGTCCGCCGACTCACACGCCGGAATCTAGCCCCACGCGCCGCTCAGCCCAGCCGGGGCGCGGTCCGGGAGGCACCGGGCAGCAGGCGCCGCAGCGTGTCCAGCTCCTCGAGGCGGAGGAGCCGGGCCGCGGCCAGGAACACCGCTCCTCCGGCGAGGGACCCTGCGACCAGCTGGAAGAGGGCCCGTTCGCCTCCCCCACCGATCAACGCATCGACGGCGTGGACGGCGAGGAACATGGCCGCGCCGGCCACGGCGGAGGCGCCAGCCGCCCGGCCCAGGGCCCCCGCGGTACGGACGGTCTCGAAGCCGCCGATGCGCCGGGCCAGCATGACGCCGGCGAGGATGGCCCCCGTCAGATAACAGAGGGAGTGCGCCAGGGCCAGGCCCTGGACCCGGAGGGCCGGGAACAGGACGAGCGAGAAGACGGCGTAGACGGTGTTCACCACCAGGTTGATCAGCGTCGGGGTGCGGGCGTCCTGGCGGGAATAGTAGGCCCGCAGCAGGAGCAGGTAGAAGGAGAACGGCACCAGTCCGAAGGCGAAGTTGTTCAGCACCTCGGCCACCAGGCGGCTGCTCCCCGCCCCCATCACGCCGTGCTCGAGCAGGGTGGTGATCAGCGGTCCCGACAGGACCAGATAGGCCGCGGTGGCGGGGAGGAGCATCACGCCCATGAGCCGTAGGCCGGTGCTGACCGAGGCGCGGAAGCCCTCGTCGTCGCCCTCCACGGCCTGGGCCGACATGCGCGGGACCAGCGCGGTCATGATCGACACCGCGGCGATCCCGTACGGCAGTTGGAAGAAGGCGAAGGCGGTGAACATGGCGGTCGGGCCGCCCTGGACGCCGTTGGCCAGCACCAGCGCCACGCCGAAGCTCAGCTGGTTGGCCACGACGTAGCCCAGCGTCCACAGCGACAGCCGGGCCAGCTTCCGCACCGCCGGGTGGCGGAAGTCGGGCCGGAAGCGGAGCTTGCCCGGCAGCCGTCGCACCGAGGGCCAGTGGGCCAGGGCCATCACCGCCACGCCGCCGGTCGTCCCCAAGGCGAGGAGCAACCTGTCGGAGAGGCTGGTGCCCACCGCGGCGTTGGTGGGCGTCCCGTGGACGACCTCGGCGAACCACAGGAAGGAGGCGATCACCACCACGTTGTTGGCGATGGGGGCGAACATGGGGACGGCGAAGCGGTCGTGGGCGTTGAGCAGCCCGCCGGCGACGGCGGCGATGCCGTAGAAGGCGATCTGGGGGGCGAAGAAGCGCAGGAAGAAGGTGGCCAGCGCCTGCTGGTCGGCCTGCTGGCGGCCGGACAGCCGGAAGGTGAACAGGCGGATGATCCACGGCGCGGCGACCACCCCGACCACGCTGAGGGCGGTGACGAGCAGGATCGACGTGGTGACCAGGGTGGACACCGCCTCCCAGGCGTCGTCCCTCCGGCGGGTCCGCAGCTCGCCGACCAGGACCGGGATGAACACCGAGGTCAGCACGCCGCCCAGGATGAGTTCGTAGACCACGTTGGGCATGGTGTTGGCGATGTTGTAGGAGTCGGCCACCCGCGACTCGGTGACGCCGAGGGCGAAGGTGAGCGCCACCAGCCGGCCCAGGCCGGTGAGCCGGGAGAGGGTGGTGCCCACGGCCATGACCGCCGCCGAGCGGCCCAGCCCGGGCGGGAGCCCGCCATCGCCGTCGCTCCTGTCGACCGGCGGGTCGTCGCCGGTCGGCTCGGCCGTCTCGGTGCCCATCCGCAGGCAGGCTACCGGCGGGCGGTGGGGCGCCAGCCCCTCGAAGGCCAGCCCTCCGAACGGCAGCTGGAGCTGCGGTGGGACCGGTACACCGTATCGCCCCGGTCCCGGCTGCACTCCTCCCGCGATCACGAAGGTTGAGACTGCCTGGGGGCGGGAAGTCTGACGTCGAAGGACTCTGCCGCCGGCACAGAGGGTGCACCGCCGACAGAGGCTCGTTACCTGGATGACCAGCGATGCCACCACGACACAAGCGACTGAGTATCCGCTCCATGTGTTGCGTGAGTACGCGTTCCTGGCCGATGGCGAGCGCGGGATCCTGGTCGGGCCGCGAGGGGACTACGCATGGATGTGCGCGCCCCGGTGGGACTCCGATGCCCTCTTCTCCTCACTCATCGGTGGCGGCGGCGCCTACGCGGTCACACCGACCGACCCCCGGTTCGTCTGGGGGGGCTACTACGAGGAAGGGTCGCTCATCTGGCGGAGCCACTGGATCACCGCCGCCGGGGTGATCGAGTGCCGGGAAGCGCTGGCGTTTCCCGGCGACGCCCATACCGCCGTCGTGCTCCGTCGGATCGTGGCCACCCGCGGGCCGGCCCGGGTCAAGGTCATCCTCGACGCGCGAGCCGGCTTCGGCGCCCACAAGATGGGCCACCTCCACGTCGATGGCGGCGTGTGGACGGCGCGGTCCGGCGGGCTGCACCTGCGCTGGTCGGGCGGGGCCGGGGCCCGCCCGGCGCCCGGTGGTGGGCTCGAGATGCAGGTCGACCTCGACGCCGGCTCCCATCACGACCTGGTCCTGGAGCTGTCGGACCGGTCCCTGCCCACGGACCCGGTCCAGGCCGCAGCGGCGTGGGAGGCGACCGAGGCGGCGTGGGGACGGGCGATGCCCGACCTCGGGGGCAGCCTCGCGCCACGCGATGTCCGGCACAGCTACGCGGTCCTGCGGGGCTTGACGAGCACCGGCGGTGGGATGGTGGCGGCGGCGACGATGTCGCTCCCAGAGCGCTCCGAGGCCGGCCGTAACTACGACTACCGCTACGTCTGGATCCGGGACCAGTGCTACACCGGCCAGGCCATCGCCGCCCACGGCCCTCATCCGCTCCTCGACAGCGCGGTGGCGTTCGTGTCGGAGCGCCTCGCCGACGACGGGCCCCAGCTCAAGCCGGCCTATACCGTCACCGGAGGAGCGGTGCCCGACGAACGTCGCCTGCCCGGGCTCGCCGGTTACCCAGGTGGGTCCGACAAGGCGGGGAACTGGGTCAACAAGCAGTTTCAACTCGACGCCCTCGGCGAGGCGCTCCTCCTGTTTGCCACGGCCGCCGGCCATGACCGCCTGGGCGTCGATCAGTGGCGGGCAGCCGAGACCGCGGTCAAGGCCATCGAGCTGCGCTGGAGCGACGCCGACGCCGGTGTATGGGAGCTCGATGACCGCCACTGGGCCCATTCCCGACTCATGTGCGTCGCCGGCCTCCGGGCCATCGCCTCCGCCGGGGCCGCCGGGTCGCAGGCTGGGGCGTGGACGTCGCTGGCCGACACCATCATGGCCGACGTCGCCTCGGACAGCCTCCATCCCTCAGGCCGCTGGCAACGGGCTCCCGACGACGAGCGGGTGGACGCCGCCCTGCTGTTGCCGCCTATCCGCGGCGCCCTACCGGCGGCCGACCCCCGGAGCCTGGCCACCCTGGACGCGGTGCAACGTGAACTGGGCCGCTCCGGCTACGTTTACCGGTTCCGCCACGACGACCGCCCCCTCGAGGACGCCGAGGGCGCCTTCGGCCTCTGTGGGTTCCTTATGGCTCTGGCCATCCACCAACAGGGCCGGGCGGCCGAGGCCGTCGGCTGGTTCGAACGCAACCGCGACGCCTGTGGTCCCCCGGGGCTGTTTACCGAGGAGTTCGATGTCCGCCAGCGCCAGCAGCGGGGCAATCTCCCTCAGGCGTTCGTCCATGCCCTCATGTTCGAGTCCGCGGTCAGGCTGGCCGGACCTGATGCGGCGGCCGACTGCCCGAGCCCACACCAACCGACGCTCTGCGAGATCGGCGCCGACACGACACGACGAAGGACCTGACATGACCCAGACAGTTGTCATCACCGGGGCCAGCGCGGGCATCGCCCGGGCCACCGCCCAGCTCTACGGCGCCCGCGGGGACCGTGTCGGCCTG
>JALYYN010000567.1 GCA_030946525.1 Actinomycetota bacterium
CTCGCTTCCCATTGGGGGGCGACGGTAGCGTGAGCCGGGATGAACGAGGTCCCGTCTTCCTGAACCGGGATCTCTCACGTCTGCTCCCCTGGCTGGTCCGCGGCCTCTGGGTCGCGTTGCCCTTCACCACCGGGCCGGCTCTGGCCGCCGCCCTGAACGGCGCCAGCGGCCCGGTCCGCCTCGTCGCGTCCACCGGCCTGTGGCTCGGCTGGGCGGTGGGCATGGTGGCGTCGGTCGTCCCCCATCCCCTCTCCCTGACCGCGCTCCGGATGGTGGCGCCGGCCGTCATCGTTTCTGCGGTGGCCGCCGCCGTGGCCCACCACCCCTCCGCCCTGGCCGTCGCCTGGGCGACCGTGGCCTGCGCGTGGGCCTTCGCGCCCGCCGTCGGCAGCACCTGCGTCAACGGGCCCGCCTACCCGAACGAGCGGCGGTTCTTGCTCCGACCGCCCGGGCCGCTCCTCAAGGGCCCACTGCCGTTGCTGTGGATGCTGACCGTCGCCGGGATCGGGGCCGGTCCCCTGCTCCTCGCCGCCCACCGGTGGGTGCTCGGCGGGGCCCTGCTGGCGGTCGGGTGGCCGGTGGCCGGCCTGCTGCTCAAGTCGATCCACAACCTCTCGCGACGCTGGGCCGTCTTCGTGCCCGCCGGCGTGGTGCTGCACGACCCCATAGTCCTCTTCGACCCGATCCTGTTCCGTCGCCAGGACGTGACCGCCCTCCGGCCCGGCCGCGGCCGGGATCCGGCCTACCTCGACATCTCCCAGCGGGCGCCCGGCCTGGGCCTGGAGATGGACCTGGACCCGGCAACCACCGTCACGCTCCTCCGCCCGGGCAAGCGCGAGGGCGAGCCGGTCGAGACCGCCCACCTGCACTTCACGCCCACCCGGCCGGGAGCGGTGCTCGAGGAGGCCCACCGGCGCCGCATCGCCCTCCCCCGGTGAACTTTGTGAGTTTGTGCACATTTCGCGTACACAAACTCACTCAGAACGACTCGCGGGTGGCGATGCCCCCGCCCAGGACCTCGTCCCCCCGGTAGAGAGCGACGCTCTGGCCGGGCGCCACCCGGCGCTGCGGGACGTCGAAGGTGACTGTGGTGCCGTCGAACCTCGCTCCGACCGCCTCGCCGTGGGCGCTGGTCTGCACCTCCACCTCGCCGGCCACCGGGCCGTCGACCCAGGACAGCGACCCGAGTGCGACCGACGACGACAGCAGGTCGCCGGCCCCGCCCACGGTGACGGTGGCGGTGGCGATGTCGACGCCAACTGCGTAACGCCGGGCGCCGCCCCCGGTGCCGAGGCCCCGCCGCTGGCCCACGGTGACCAGCTCCACTGCATCGACCCGGCCGACCTCGACCCCGTCGACGTCGACCACCCGGCCGGGATGCAGGGGGATCCGGGAGGACAGCAGCGCCTCGCGCCCGCCCGCGGTGGTCACGAAGCAGACGTCTTGGCTGTCGGGCTTGTCGGCGGTGGGCAGGGCCAGGGCGGCGGCCCGGGCCCGCACCTCCGACTTGGTCAGCACGCCGACAGGAAAGAGGCAATGGGCCAGCTCCGCCTGGCCCAGGACGTAGAGCACGTAGGACTGGTCCTTCCGCGGGTCAGCGCCCCGCAGCAGCCGGTACCGACCGCCTGCGCCCGGACCCTCGACACGGGCGTGGTGACCGGTGGCCACCGCGTCGAACCCGAGCTGGCGGGCGCGACGGAGCAGGCGGCCGAACTTGAGGTGGCGGTTGCACTCGATGCAGGGATTGGGCGTCAGCCCGGCGGCGTGGGCCTCGGCATAGGGCGTGACCACCCGGTCGTCGAACTCGTCGATGAACGTCCACACCAGGTGGTCGATACCGAGGAGGTGGGCGACGCCGCGGGCGTCGTCGATCTCGGCCACCGAGCAGCAGCCGATCTCGCCGGGGTTGTCCCACAGCCGCAGTGTCAGCCCGACGACGTCGTGGCCCTGCTCGACCAGGAGCGCCGCGGCCACCGACGAGTCCACGCCGCCGGACATGGCGGCGAGCACCCTCACCCGGCGCGCACCCGCTCCACGGCGGCCGGGATGGCGCCGAGGGCACGGTCGACGTCGACCTCGGTCGTCCCCGTCCCGAGCGAGAGCCGCAGCGACGCCCCGGCCCGCTCCCGTGACAAGCCGATAGCGGCCAGGACGTGGGAGGGGTCGACGGCCCCGCTGGCGCAGGCCGAGCCGGCCGACGCGTAGATCCCGGCGGCGTCGAGCAGCACCAGCAGGGACTCGGACTCCACCCCGTCGAAGGACAGGTGGCAGTTCCCGGCGACCTTGGTCGACCGGTCCCCCGTCTCGGTGCAGCGGGGCACCGCGGCCAGCAGGCCGTCGGCCAGCCGGTCGCGGAGCCGGGCCACCCGGGCGACGGTGGCGTCGCGCTGGTCGACGGTGGCCCGCATGGCCGCGGCCATGGCCACGATGCCGGCCACGTTGTGGGTGCCACTCCGCCGGTCGCGCTCCTGGCCTCCCCCGTGGATCAGGGGGTGGACCTTCACGCCCTGGCGGACGACCAGGGCGCCCACGCCCTTCGGGCCGCCGAACTTGTGGGCGCTGACCGCCACCAGGTCGGCCCCCGCCGCCAGCGCGGCCACGTCGACCCACGGGAAGGCCTGGACCGCGTCGGTGTGCACGACGGCGCCGGGCGCGAGTTCGCGCACCAGGGCGACGACATCGGCCAGCGGCTCGATGGTTCCGATCTCGTTGTTGGCCAGCATCACCGACACCACCGACACCGACGCATCGAGCAGCGCCGCCAGCCGGTCGAGGTCGACGACGCCGTCGGGCCCGACCGGCGCCACTCGCGCCTCGCCGAGCGCCTCGCAGGTGTGCAGGACGGCGTGGTGCTCGATCGCCGAGCAGACGGTCGGCCCCGGCCGCACCGCGTGGGCCCCGGCGATGGCCAGGTTGTCGGCCTCGGTCCCGCTGCCGGTGAAGACGATCTCGGCCGGCCGGGCCCCCAGGCAGGCGGCGACGGTGTCCCGGGCCTCGTCGAGGGCCTTGCGGGCCTCCCGGGACACCGCGTGGGCGCCCGACGGGTTGCCGAAGCGCCCGGTGAGGAAGGGCAGCATGGCCTCGACCGCCTCGGGGCGCATCGGGGTGGTGGCAGCCCAGTCGAAGTAGGCGCCGTCGGAGAGTGTGGACACGCCTCCAGGCTACGAGTTCGGTGAGGGGCCGCCGGACAGGACATCGAGCCCGGCGCAATCGCGCAGGAGGGGGCGACCGTCAGCGTTCTGGCATGCCATACCGGCGCGATTGCCGGGGTTCTTCATGTCAGAACGCACTGCTACCGGTTCACCAGCCAGACCACGCTCAACGGCGCCAGGTCGACGGTGAGGGACTGGTCGCGGCCATGCCAGCACTGCGGCTGGGACTGCAGCTTCCCGCCGTTGGCCATGGTCGTGTCGAGCACCACCTCCCACGATCCGGCCATGGGCACGCCGATCCGGTAGGCCCGGCGGTCGCTGCCCGAGAGGTTGGCCACGCACACCAGGCTCCGGCCGCCGTCGGCCGAGAACCGGGCGAAGGACAGCACGTTGCCGTCGGCGTCGTTGGCGTCGATCCAGGAGAAGCCGGCGCCGTCGAAGTCCGCCTCCCAAAGGGCGGGCTCCTCCCTGTAGATCCGGTTCATGGCGGCCACCAGCTCCTGCACCCCGCGGTGGCCGCCGTCGTCGAGGAGGTTCCAGTCCAGGCTGCGGTCGTGGGACCACTCCCGCTCCTGGGCGATCTCGCACCCCATGAAGAGCAGCTGCTTGCCGGGATGGGCCCACATCCACGCCAGGAGGGCCCGGAG
>JALYYN010000577.1 GCA_030946525.1 Actinomycetota bacterium
GTCCGCCGCGGGGCAAGGGGCCGCCATCGTCGTCCGCAAGCAGGCCGGCCGCCACGCCACCGTCGCCATCGCCCGCCGGCGAGGTCCCCGCGGCCGGCTGTCGGTGGTGGGGCTGGGGCCGGGCGACCCGATGCACCGCACACCCGCCGCCGACCGCGCCGTCCGCCGGGCCGAGTTCGTCATCGGCTACGGCCCCTACGTCGACGCCTGCGCCGGCCTGCTGTCGCCGGCCCAGGAGGCCGTCCGCAGCCCGATCGGCGACGAGGTGGTGCGGGCCAAGCAGGCGGTCGCCGAGGCGGAGGCGGGACGGACCGTCGCGGTCGTGTGCTCGGGCGACGCCGGCATCTACGCCATGGCGTCGCTGGTCCTGGAGCTCGCAGCCGAGGTCGACGTCGAGGTCGTTCCCGGGGTCACCGCCGGGCTCGCCGCCGCCGCCCTCCTCGGCGCCCCGCTCGGCCACGACCACCTCGTCGTCAGCCTGTCCGACCTGCTCACGCCGTGGGAGGCCATCGAGGCCCGGGTGCGGGCGGCGGCCGCCGCCGACCTCGTCGTCGTCCTCTACAACCCCCGGAGCCGGGGCCGCCACTGGCAGCTCGACGCGGTGCGGACGATCCTCCTCGAGCACCGGTCCCCCGCCACCCCGGTCGGGGTCGCGACCGACGCCACCCGGCCGGACCAGGCCGTCGTGGTCACCACCCTGGCTGACCTCGATCCCGCGACCGTCGGCATGACCACCTGCGTGATCGTCGGATCGTCGACCACCCGGGTCTTCGGCGGCCGCATGGTGACCCCTCGGGGCTACCAATCGTGATCGGCCCGGGATGCCGGTCCATGGAGTATTCATTGGTCCACACGCCCGTAGGGAGTGTGGACCAATGACCGTGCTAATCGACGACCGCTGCACCGGCTGCGGCGCCTGCCTGCCCACCTGCCCGGAGCGGGCGCTGCTGCGGGCGCCCCATCGGCCCTTCGTGGTGGCCGACCGGTGCACCACCTGCATGGCGTGCATCGAGGTCTGCCCGTCCGACGCCATCCGGGAGGCGGCCGGATGAGCGTCCACCCCATCGAGGCGGAGAGCTACCGGATCCTCGCCGACCGAGTCGACCTGTCCCGGCTCGGTCCCCTGGCCGCCGCCGTGGTCGCCCGGGTGATCCACGCCAGCGCCGATCTGGAGTACGCCGGCACCGTCGTGGTCGACGAGGGCGGGGCGCAGGCGGCCGTCGACGCGCTGGCGCAGGGAGCGCCGGTGGTCGTCGACGTGGAGATGGTCCGCCACGGCATAACCGGCGTCGACGCCCGGTGCTACCTGCCCGACCGCGCTGGTCCCGATCCCGAACCCGGCCTGACCCGCTCCGCCGCCGGCATGCGCGAGGCGGCGAGCCGCCATCCCCACGGCGCGGTGGTCGTCGTCGGCTGCGCGCCGACCGCGCTGGAGGAGGTCGTACGGCTGCACGAGGCCGGGCTGTTCTCGCCCGTCCTGGTCATCGGGATGCCGGTCGGCTTCGTCGGCGCTGCGGCGTCGAAGGAGCGGCTACGGGCCAGCGGGTTGGCCGCCATCAGCAACATCGGCGAGAAGGGCGGCAGCGCGGTGGCCGCCGCCGCGATCAACGCGCTCGTCAGGATGGCGGTCGCAGTTGGCTGAGCGGCCATCCCTCCTCATCGTGGGCCACGGGAGCCGGTCGGCGGCGGGGGTGGCCGAGTACTGGGATTTGGCCCGGGTCGTCACCGAGGCCGCCCCCCAGCTCGACGTCGGCTGCGGCTTCATCGAGCTGGCCTCCCCCGACCTGGACACCGCCGTCGACCGGCTGGTCGAGCGGGGCGCGGCCTCGGTGGTGGCGGTGCCCCTGGTGCTGCTGGGCGCCGGCCACATGAAGGACGACGGCCCCGCCGCCCTGCACCGCTGCCGCCACCGCCATCCCGGCGTGACCTTCGCCTACGCCCGCCAGCTCGGGATCCACCCCCTGGTCCTCACCGTGGCCGAGGACCGGATCCGGGCGGCCGTGGGCGACGACGACCCGGCCACGACCGCCGCCGTCATCGTCGGCCGGGGTTCCTCCGACCCCGACGCCAACGCCGACCTGTACAAGGTCGCCCGCCTGCTCTGGGACTCCCGCGGCCTGGGCATGGTGGAGCCGGCCTTCGTGTCGTTGGCCGCCCCGTCGGTCCCGGCGGCGCTGGAACGGTGCCGGCTGCTCGGCGCCACCCGGATCGTCGTCGTCCCCTACTTCCTCTTCACCGGCATCCTCGTCGACCGCATCGCCGACCAGACCCAGGAGTGGGGCGCCACCCATCCCGGGGTCGACGTCCGCCCCGGCCCCCACCTCGGCGCCGACCCCCGCATCGCCCGCCTCCTCCTCGATCGCTACGACGAGGCCCTGGCCGGCGGCGCCCACATGAACTGCGACCTGTGCGTCTACCGGCATCCCCTGCCCGGCTACGAGCACCGCCACACCTCTGAGACCCGGCATACCCACGAGGGGGGGTGATCGACATAGAGACCACCGCTACCGCGACCGCGCTGGAGCCCATCGCCATCCCGGCCTGGACCTGGCTCGTCCTGGCCCTGGCCCTGGCCACCGTCTACGCCCTCACGCTGGCCAACGGCGCCGCGCTGAGGTCCGGCGCCACCGTGCTGCACGAGCTCTTCCACGACGGGCGCCACTTCCTCGGCGTCCCCTGCCACTGACCTCATGGCGGCTTTCCGCCGACTGACCAAATCCACCTGACCTGACCCGGTGTGGAGGATCCAGTCCGTCATGACGGACTCGATCCTCCACACCCGCACCATCCACGAGGAGCACCCACGATCCGACGACTGCTGAAGCAGGGCGTCCTGGCCGGCATAGCCGGCGGCGCCGCGCTGGCCGTCGTCCTGCGCCTGATCGGCGAGGGGCCCATCGGGCGCGCCGTGGCGCTTGAGGGCTCCACTGGCAACGACATGTTCAGCCGCGGCACCCAGCAGATCGGCGGCATGCTCTCCGCCGTGGTCTACGGAGCCGCGCTGGGCGCCCTCTTCACCATCGCCTTCGCCGCCGTCCGCCACCAACTACGGGCGACCGACGACTGGCGGGCCGCGGTCGCCCTCGCCGCCGCCGGCTTCTCCGCCGTCTTCCTGCTCCCCTTCCTGAAGTACCCGGCAAATCCCCCCGGCGTCGGTGAGCCGGACACCATCACCCGCCGGACCGTCCTTTACCTCATCGCCGTCGGCTGGTCGCTGGTCGCCACCTGGGGCGGCTGGCGGGCGTGGCGGGCCCTCGTGGCTCGGGGCTGGGCCGCCTACAAGGCGGTGCCGGCCACCCTTCTGACCTGGGTGGCGCTGGCCGCGGTCGGCCTGGCCGTCCTGCCGGCGAACAGCGATCCGGTGAACGTCCCGGCCACGCTGATCTGGCAGTTCCGACTGGCCACGCTCGCCGGCTCGGCCACGTTCTGGTCGGTCGTGGGCCTGACGTTCGGCTGGTTGCGCATGCGCGACACCGCCGCAGCCGGCGCCTGATGCCGGCCGGACCGCCCATCCGCGCCGTCCTGTTCGACTTCTACGGCACCCTCGCCCATGCCGTGGCCTGGGGCGACACCCACGAGCAGGTCTTCGACCGCCACGGGCTGGCCTTCGACCCGGCCACCTGGGACCACAACTTCGTCGGGGAAGCCAACGACGGCGACACCCACCTCGAGCACTCGACCACCCGCGACACCTACGTTGCCTGGGAGCTCGAGCGCATGCGGCGCCGGGCCCGCGCGTGCGGCGTGGGTGAGGACGACCTCGAAGCGCTGGTCGCCGACCTCCACCGGGCGGCGAAGACCTACACCCTCGCCCCCTACGACGAGGTCCTCGCCGTGCTGGCCGAGCTTCGGGGACGGGGCATGGTCCTCGCCATCTGCTCCAACTGGGACTGGGACATCGACCGCGCCGTCGCCCAGGCCGGGCTGGAGGGCGCCGTCGACGTGGTGGTGACCTCGGCCCGGGCCGGGGCCCGCAAGCCCCACGCCCGCATCTTCCGCCACACCCTCGAGCGGTGCATGGTCGCCCCTCCCGAGGCCCTCTTCGTCGGCGACACCGTTCACGCCGACGTCACCGGGCCGGTGGCCTACGGCATGCGTGCCGTCCACGTCCTACGTGACGACATCCAGGGCGAGGTCCCGACGTTGCCCGACGGCGCCACCCGCGCCCGGGACCTCACCGCCGTCCTCGACCTCGTGGACCGCACCGCCCAGACGTAGTCGTGGCCGGCGGCCGTGCCAGCATGGTGGCGACGAGAGGACGACCCATGGGCGAGAAGATCGGCAAGATCACCGAGACCGTCGGGCAGTGGACCAACGACCGGGAGGTGGAGGCCAAGGGCCGGGTCGAGCAGGAGGCGGCCGACCCGGACAGCGCGGTCGCCGACGTGTCCGACGAGGCCGTCGAGGACGAGAAGGAGATCGTCCGCAGCGAGCACCGCGACACCTAGCCCGGAGGGCTGCG
>JALYYN010000596.1 GCA_030946525.1 Actinomycetota bacterium
GCCGGCTCCTGCGTGACTTCGGTGCCGACGTGATCCTGGTGGTCAGCGCCGACGCCCCCTACCGCCTCGACTACCGAGACGTGGTCGACGCCCACCTGGACACCGGCGCCGACGTGACCATGGTCACTACCGAGGTCGACGAGGACGCGAGCCGGTTCGGTGTCGTGACCGTGGCCGGCGACGGCCGGGTGACCGCCTTCGCCTATAAGCCCGACGACCCGCCCGGCGACCTGGTCACCATGGAGGTCTTCGCCTACCGCCCCTCTGCCTTGCTGGGCACGCTGGCGGACCTGGCCGAGGGCGGCGAGGCGCTGGCCGAGTTCGGCAACGGGCTGCTGCCCCGCATGGTGGCCGGCGGGCGGGCGTTCGAGCACCGCCACACCGGCTACTGGCGCGACGTCGGCACGCCCGAGAGCTACTGGCGGGCCCACCAGGAGCTCCTCCACGGCGAGGGGATCGAGCTGGACGACCCGGCGTGGCGCGTCCGCACCAGCGGTGGCCACCGGCCGCCGGCCCGGGTGCTCCGCTCGGCGTCGGTCGAGGACTCGCTGCTCTCGCCGGCGTGCGTCGTGGCCGGGCGGGTCTCGGAGTCGGTGCTCTCGCCCGGCGTGGTCGTCGAGGCCGGGGCGGTGGTCGACCGCGCCGTCATCCTCCACGACGCGGTGATCCGGGCCGGAGCCCGGGTCGAGCGGGCGATCGTCGACGCCGGTGTCGAAGTCACCGCAGGAACGCAGAGCCGGGGCGGTGGCGACGATCGCGAGGGCGCGGTGGCGGTCGTCTCGGGCTGACGGGGAACCGCCCCGGTAGGATGCCGATCGGTGGGGCGGGAGGGGGACCCCGGAGGGCCGATCGGCGGGGTGGCGCGGGTGATCCGGGCCCAGTGGGAGCCCGCCCTCATGGCCGTCCTCGTGGTCGGGTTCGTCGCCGCCCTCCTCCTGGGCGCGTGGGCGTCGTACGCGGTCTGGGGCGCGACCTGGCTGGCGGCCATGGTGGTCGTCTTCATCGTGCTCCTGCGGCTGGTCAGCACCCGCTTCTCCCGCTCCGTCCTGCGCATGGCGGCGTTCGCGTCGGTGGTGATCGCGGTCGGGGGCGTGCTGTCGGTGGGACGGGCCGAGCGGGTCGACGCCGCCCGCGTCGCGGCGCGGGCCGCCGCCACCCACGTGCTCGCCGACGCGGCCGCGTTGCAGCGCGACCCGGCCTTCCTCCCCACGTCCGAGGCCCGGGCGCAGGCCCGGGCGGCCGTCGACGCCCTGAAGGCCCGTCCCGGCGTGTCGGACCCGTCCACACTGCCCGGTCAGATCGTCGTGGAGCTGGACCGGGGACTGGCGGCCGACCGGAGCGCGGCCGCCGTCCAGAAGGCTGCTGCGCTGCAGGCGCAGCTGCCGGCGGATCCTCCGCCGTCCACCGCTGCAGGCGCCCGGCCGGCGCTCACCACCCAGCTCGCCGAGGCGGTCGACTCGGTGAGAGGCGTGGTCGCCGCCACCCAGGTCGACGCCGCCGTCGGCCTCGCCGGCGCGTTGTGCGCCGAGGGTGAAGGGACCCTCACGACGGGTCCCGTGGTCGCCGGCACGGGGTCGGCGGACGAGGTGTGCACCGGGGACCGCAGCCGGGCCAACGCGTGGGACCGCCGGCCGGTACCCGACCGCCACGCCGTGGCCGTCCACCAGGCGGACGCCGCGCTGGCCCTCGCCCAGGCCGGGGCGGCGGCGGCACGGGGACCGGCGGTGGAGCCGGCCCGCCAGCTCGTCGTCACCCGACAGAAGGCCGTGGCCGACGCGCGCACCGGCGGGGAGGCCCGTACCCCGGACGCGCCTTTCCTGGACGTGCTCTCCCAAGGTGGCAACGCCGTGGTCAGGCGGTTGCCCCTCGTCGACCGGCGGGGGGTGCCGCTGGCCCTGGCCATGGCCGGTTGGCTGCTGGTGGCCGGGCTGGGCATCGTCGCCTACCGCCACTTCGAGATCATCAACGGAACCGACGGCCTCGGGCCGGTGAGAGTCAACGGCACCGGCGCCGACGCCGAGCGGTTCCGGACCTACCTGTTGTGGAACATCGGAGAGCCGGGCGCGGTACCCGGAGCGAGTGCGCTGAAGCCCGTCACCGACCTGCTCGGCGCCGGCGCCAGCGGGGTGCCGGGGGCGGCCTGGTTGCAGCGGCTCCTCGAGGCGATCACCGCGGCCCTCGCCATCGACCACGGCTACACCGTCGAGTTCGACGTGCTGGAGGAGGCGACGGACGCGGCCGGAGCCACGGTCACGGTGCGGGTCCACGTGGCCCGGACCGGCCAGCTCGTGGGCCAGCACGTCGCCATCCGACCCACGAAGAAGGAAGCGGAGCGTTCGGCGGCATACTGGTCCGCCGCCCTGATCCTGTCCCGGAGCCGGAAGGTGCCGGGCTGGGCGTCGTGGAGCAAGGAGACGTCGGACTCCCTCGCCGCCTACTTCCAGGCGTCGGACGAGGGAGCGGCCAACATCGACCGGCTGCGGGAGGCGGTCGAGCAGGCGCCGATGAGCGGGCTGCTCAGCCTGGAGCTGGCCAACGCCGAAGCGATCGCGGGCCATCACTTCCGCACGTTCCAGCTCGCGCTGCGCGTGGCAACCATCCATCCCCGCTACATCGCCGGGCGGTACCGGATGGCCCTCACCGCCAGCATCCTCGCCGCCGACCTGACGCGTTACTGGGACAGCCGGCCGAGGGCGGACCGGGACGTGGTGGTCGCCGCCCTCGAGCGGTACGGGCCCAGGGCGACCGACCTGGTCAGCGCGCTGCGGGCCGCTGACGCGCTCGCCGCCCGGGGCGTGACCGTCGGCGATGACCGGGCCAACCAGTTCTGCCGCTTCGCGCTGGCCGAGCTCGAGCGGCTCCGCGGGGACACCGGCGCTCTGCGGGTGGCCGGCAAGGCCCTGCGCCAGCGGGAACGGTCCTACTGGTACGAGCTGCTGCGGCCAACCCGGGATACCAAGGGCTTCCGGCGCCAGTTCCAGCAGTCGATCGAGTCGTGCCTCCCGGCGGTGAAGCTGCGGGGCGGCCTCCCGGCCACCGAGGGCGAGGTGGCCCTCCAGGAGGCGAGAGTGGGGGATCACGGCACGCTCTGGCTCGTTCCGTACAACCTGGCGTGCTACTTCGCCATCCGCAGCCTCCGCCCCGGCAGCCCGGACGGATCGGACGCCGACGTCGCCCAGGCGGTGGGGCTGTTGGAGACGGCGGTGGAGCGGCCGGGCTCCTACCAGCTGACCTGGGCCTGGGCCAGCACCGACCCCGACCTCGACGCCCTCCGCCACGACGACCGGTTCATGCTGTTCCTCGACCGGCTCCCGCGCGACAGGGTGCACGAGGAAGGGGGCTCCATCGAGCCGGTCGGGTGACGCTCCCTGGTCGGGCGCCGGAACCCGGGAGGCAGTCCGGCCCCCTGCCGGTACCCTGGGTCGGTGAAGAGCTACCTGGAGGCCGTCGGCGAGCGGGTCGTCATCTTCGATGGCGCAGTGGGCACCAACCTCCAGCGACTCGAGCTCTCCGCCGACGACTTCGGCGGCCCGCAGTTCGAGGGGTGCAACGAGATGCTCGTCGACACCCGTGCGGAGGTCATCGCCGACCTCCACCGGTCGTTCTTCGACGTCGGCTGCGAGGTGGTGGAGACCGACTCGTTCGGGTCGTTGTCGTTCACCCTGGGCGAGTACGGCATCGCCGACCGTTCCTACGAGCTGAACCTCAAGGCCGCGCAGATCGCTCGGGAGGTGGCCTCGGGCTACGCCACCCCCGGCCGGCCCCGATGGGTGGCCGGCTCGATCGGTCCCGGCACCAAGTTCCCGTCCCTGGGCCAGATCCGCTTCGCCGAGTTCCGCGACGCCTTCGAGATCCAGGCCCGCGGCCTGCTCGACGGCGGCGTCGACCTCCTCCTCGTCGAGACCGTGTTCGACCTCCTCCAGGCCAAGGCCGCCCTCATCGGCTGCCGGCGGGCCATGGCCGCCGTGGGGCGCGAGGTGCCGCTGCAGGTCCAGGTCACCATCGAGCTCACCGGGCGCATGCTCCCCGGCACCGAGATCGGCGCCGCCCTGGTGGCCCTCGACGCCCTGCGGCCGGACGTCATCGGGATCAACTGCGCCACCGGGCCCACGGAGATGCACGAGCACCTTCGCCACCTGTCGCAGCACTGCCGCGTGCCCATCTCCTGCCTGCC
>JALYYN010000040.1 GCA_030946525.1 Actinomycetota bacterium
GGTCCGGCGGTCGAGCGTGGTCATCAACGGCTGGGGCGCGGTGCCGGCGAAGTGGAACACGGATCGAGCCGTCCCGCCCGGCGCGATGGCGACGACCTGGACGTCGCCCGAGGGGGTCCCCGCCAGCGTGCGCTCGAAGTTGGCCTCCAGCCCGGACAGCCCCACCTTGTCCCCGACCAGGTACGGCGCGCCGAGCTGGGCCAATCGTTCGGCCGTCACCTCGTCGTACCGCCCCAGCACGTGGGCGGCGAAGTTGTCCGACACGGCCAGCCGGCCGGTGATGCGATGGAAGAACACGCCGGGGACAGGTTCGAGCACCGCCTTGAGCTGGGTGAACCGATCCGGGCGCAGCCGGGCGACCTCCACGAAGTAGTTGGGCTGCACCCCGGGGGCGACGAGGGCGGCGTCGACCGCCGCCGGCTCCACGCCGAGCTGCTGCTTGAGCGTCGCCTCCAGGGCCGCCCTGTCCTTGATCCGGTCGGGCTCGAGGCCGACGGCCACCACGTCGGACTCCGACACCAGCGCGGTGCCGTCGGCGCCCAGGATCGGGGCCCGTGCGGGCCACGTCCGGGTGCGGGCGAAGCGCTGGCCGGCCTGCAGCGCGGGGTGGAGGGCGGCCAGCGTCCAGACCACCCGCCACGTGCCCCTGACCCGCCGGAGCGGGAGGGTGTTCTGGAAGGTCCAGGTACCCAACCCGGCCAGATCGACCTCCGCAGCGACGTCGGTGACCGCCCCCGAACCCTGGCGGCGCAGGTGGACGCTCCGGAACCGGGCGCCGGTGACCTGGAGGTCCTCCTTCATCGACGTGACCGCGGCGGCCATCTCCGGTGGCGGGGCGTCGACGACGGCGGACATGGCACCGACGTCGAACCGCTCCCAGGCCTTGAGGTAGGCGGCCACCTCGGGTGCGGGCAGGGATGGCTCCCGCCGCAGCAGGTAGAAGCCGCCGGCGCCCCCGCCGACCAGCACGGCGAGCACGACGACCCCGATCAGCACCCGTCGTCGCATGCTCGCCTCTCTCGCCGGGCCACATCATGCCTGAGCGGCAACCTTACGACTCAGGTCGACGGGACGCCGGCGGGAACCCACCGGGCCAGCACCTCGCCGAGCTCGGCCATCCGGACCGGCTTGCTGATGTAGTCGTCCATGTCCGCTTCGAAGCACCGTTCCCGGTCCCGGGAGGTGGCGCCGGCGGTCATGGCGATCACCGGAGTCCGCCTGGGCGTATGCTCCCGCCGCCGTATTTCCCGGGTGGCCTCGAATCCGTCGAGCTCCGGCATCTGGCAGTCCATCAGCACCGCGGCATACGGGATCCGCATCAGGGCGTCGAGCGCCTCCGCCCCGTTGGCGGCCACATCGGCGCGATAGCCGAGCTTCTCCAGCATGCGGGTGGCGACGAGCTGGTTCACCGGGTTGTCCTCGACGACGAGCAGGCGAGCGCCGCCACCCGGGAAACCGACCGGGGCGTCGCCGGCGGGCACCGACGTGCCTGCCTCCCTGCGGCCACCGCGCATCGCGGGAGCCGGCGCGGGTCCGCTCGCCGATGGGAGCTTGACGTCGAACCAGAACGTGCTCCCGGCGCCGAGGACGCTGTGCACCCCGATCTTCCCACCCATCATCTCGACGAGCTGCTTCGAGATCGCCAGCCCGAGTCCGGTGCCGCCGTGACGGCGGGTCGCCGACGAGTCGACCTGCTCGAATGCCCGGAAGAGCTGTCGCTGTCCGTCGGGCGCGATCCCGATCCCTCCGTCGGAGACCTCGAAGCGGATCATCCCCGGGTCCGGTGTCCCGGGAGTTGCCCGGGCCCACACGGCGATCTCCCCGCGGTCGCTGAACTTGATGGCGTTCCCGACCAGGTTGGTCAAGATCTGGCGCAGCCGGCCCGGATCCCCGCGGACCAGGAGGGGGACATCGTCGTCGACAAAGGTCCTCAGCACGAGCCCCTTCTCGACGGCCTTGGCGCCCAGGAGATCGGCCACCTCTTCGGAGACGGAGCGCACCTCGAAGTCGACCGGCTCCAGCCGTAGTTTGCCCGCCTCGATCTTCGAGAAGTCGAGGATCTCGTTGATGATGTCGAGGAGCGCTTCTCCTGCGGACCGCACCGCCCCGGCATACTCGTACTGCTCAGCGCTGAGCGGCGAATCGAGCAGCAGGCCGGTCATCCCGATCACCGCGTTCATGGGTGTCCGAATCTCGTGGCTCATGTTGGCCAGGAAGTCGCTCTTCAGTCGGGACGCCTCGACGGCCATGTCGCGCGCCGCAGCGAGCTGCTCCTCGCGCTCGAGCAATTCGGCCTCAGCCCGTTTGCGCTCGCTGGCATCGCGCAGTGCGGCGGAGACGAGGACCCCCTCCTCGGTCTCCAGGGGCGCAAGGGAGATGTCGACCGGGAACTCCGAGCCGTCCTTCCTGCGGGCCGCCAGCTCGAGGTTGGCGCCCATGGCTCGCACCGACGGGTTGGCGAAAAAGCTGCTCCGGAGGTCGGGATGGCCGGCGGCCAGGCGGTTCGGGATGAGGCACTCGACCGGCTCGCCGACCAGCTCGGCGCGCGAGTAGCCGAACAGCACCTCGGTCTGGCGGTTCACTAGCCGGATGAGCCCGTCGACGCCCACAACGACGATGGCGTCCGGTGCGCTCTCCAACAATCCGTGGAACTTCGCCTCCGCCCGCTTGAACTCGGTGACGTCCCTGCAGATGGTGGCGATCCCGGAGATGGTCCCGTCGGCGTCGCCCATGGGCGACAGGGTGACCGAGACGGCGACTGCCGTCCCGTCCTTGCGGATGCGGACCGTCTCGAACTGCTCGACCTGCACGCCCCGGGCGACCTGGCTCCGCAGCTCGGCCTCCTCCGCCCTGCCCGCGTCCGGGATCAGGACGTCGATGGGACTGCCGAGCATCTCCTGCGCCGAGTAGCCGAACAGCCGCTCTGCGCCCGGGTTCCAGCTCGTCACGACGCCGTCGAACGTCTTGGCCAGGATCGCCTCGGAGGAGGCCTGCACGATGGACGCCAGCCGGGCCTGGGCGTCCTGCGCCTCCCGGCGGGAGCTGACGTCGGTGTTGACGACGATCCAGCCCGCTCCGAACGTCGGGTGGTCGAGGGTCGTGACGCTCACCTCGACCGACATGGCGCCGCCGTCCTTGCGGCGACCGCCGATCTCCCCGCGCCAGCTGCCGTGAGCCTGCAGCGCCTGGCGGATGTCCGTGACCTCGCCCGACCTGGCGAAGTCCGGCGGCGTGAGGTCGGTGATGGCACAACCGACGAGCTCGCCGGGCCCGTAGCCGTACATGGCCTCGTAGCTGCGATTGGCATAGACGATGCTGGAGTCCTCGGCCCGGACCAGGACAACCCCCTCGGACATGTTGGCGGTCATGGCGCTCAGGAACTCCGCTTCCTGGGCCGCCCGGCGCCGCGTCGACGCGTCGGCGAACGCGGCGATGCCGAACTCTACGGAGCCGTCGCCGGCGAGCACCGCCTTGCCCCACACCTCCACCGGGATGGCGCCGTCGGCCCGGCGGATCTCCATGTCGTCCGCATGCGAGTCCTCCCCCCGCAGGGCGCGGAGCAGGGGCATGGCCTCGGTGGGGTACGGGCATTGAGTGCCGGCCATGTACACGTCGTAAATCTCGGCCAGGTCGCTGCGGTCCAGCCCTGGCACGATCCCCCGTCCCAGCAACCGTTCGGCCTCGGGGTTCGCATAGTACGGCTCCCCGTTGCGGTCGGCGACGAACACCCCGACCGGCATGGCGTCCATGAACTGCTCGAGGCGGCGACGAGACTCTCCTTCGCTCTCGGCCAGGCGCTCCTCGGTCGTCGCGAACCGGCGGGCACGCCGGCTCACGAGGAAGCCGATGGAGACAGCCAGCGTCGCACCCAGGGCGCCCAGAGCGAGCGCCACCCAGCGGAGGCGGGCGGCCAGGCGGTCTGCGCCGCCCATCACCTCGGAGCGCGCCTGCTGGACGAGTATCCCGAGGTCCTGCCCGGGGACGGGCTCGAACGACTCAGCGGTGAGCCGCCCGAAGTAGGGGCTGTAGAGCACCGTCGTCACCGGCGCCCCGGCGGCGGCGATGTCGATGTTGCGTGCGGCGCGCAGCGCGGTCCCGACCCCGCTTGAGCCGGCAACGATCAGCCCGGTTCGCGTCACCAGGAACTTCTGGCCCGTCCGGCCGAAGCCGAGGTCGTCGGGCCGCCCGAGCAGCCGGGTCATGTCCACGTCGACGATGAGCCGGGCCCCCGGCCCGCTCCCCAAGGCCACGGCGACCGGGCGCACCGTTCGCGTGCCGACGCCGACAGGTGGCCCGACCACAGGCCCCCGGGTACCGGCGGCGGGCGCGCCCACCGGGGAGGGGGTCACGCCGGGAAGCGCCGCGGTTGCGACCGGGCTCCCGGCCGGATCGACGATGCGGACATCGGCGAACGGCCCGGTGACCAGGATGTTCTGCACGCCCTGGTCCGCCAGCGCCGTGTCCCGCGACTCGACGGCGCTGAGCGGCACAGGCCGGGAGGCCGCCGAGGTCACGACGAGGAGAGCGTCGTCCCATGCCTGCTGCTGCTGGAGGACGGTGGCCCTCGCTGTCGCCTCCAGGCCGGCGAGCGCCCGGTGCTCCACCTCGGCCCTGGCCACGCCCGACGCCCAGAGCAGGCTGACGATCGACAGCGCGGTCGCCACCACCACGGTGGTCGCGGTCCGTAGGCCCGCGTCGAACCTCCGGGACCGCGATGCAGGCATTTGGTATCTCATCGGCTTCGTGGGGCCGGAAGTGAAGCCCTTCCCGGGCGGGACGCCCGTTAAGGAATGAGCCCGTAGAAGGGGAACACCAGGCGCCGCACCGCGTCGATGGTGCGCTGCACGGCCTCGGTGTCCTCCCACGATGAGCTGAGCGGCGGCTCCGACAGCAGGCGGGGCACGTCGTGGCCCGCCTCGGCGCGGGCCCGCTCGACCCATGCCTCGGGCAGCTCGTCGGGAAGGTCGACCGCGGCCATCGCCGCGAAGTAGGTGGTCCACGCCCGGGGCACCACGCTGGCCCACCGGTAACCGCCGCCGCCGGTCGCCACCCACCGGCCCCCGCAGGTCCGATGGGCGAGGTCGTGGAGGACACCCGCCGCCTCCCGGTACGCCGCGGTGGTCAGGTGCAATTCGGCGAGGGGATCGCTGTGGTGGCTGTCGCAGCCGAGCTGGGTGACGAGCCCGTCGGGCCGGAAGGCCTCGACCAGGGGCGGGACGAGCTCGTGGAACGCCCGCAGCCAGCCGACGTCGCCGGTCATGGCCGGGAGGGGGGCGTTCACCTTGGTCCCGGCGGCATCACCGCCGCCCACCTCGTCGACCGCACCGGTGCCGGGGAAGAACAGCCGGCCGTACTGGTGGAGGGAGACGGTGAGCACGCGGGGGTCGTCGAAGAAGATGGCCTGGGGCCCGTCGCCATGGTGGACGTCGACGTCGACATAGGCCACGCGCTCGGCCCCCTGCGCCAGCAACCAGGCGATGGCCAGGGCGGGGTCGTCGTAGACGCAGAACCCGCTGGCCCGCTCGGGCATGGCGTGATGGAGGCCACCGGCGGGATTGAAGGCGTGCTGGGCCCGGCCCGACCACACCGCCTCGGCGGCCACCAGCGACGATCCGGCCACCCTCGTCGCGGCTTCGTGCATGCCCGGGAAGACCGGGTTGTCGGCGTTCCCGAAACCGAACTCCCAAGAGGCGCCGCCGACGCCGTGGCCCGCCCGCCGGACGGCGTCGACGTACCGCTGGGAGTGGACCAGGCCCAGTTCTGCGTCGGTGGCGTCACGGCCGGGCATCTCCACCACCCGGTCGCCGTCGAGGATGCCGTAGTCGGTGATCAGGCTGCGGGTCAGCGCGACCCGTGCCGGTCGCAGCGGATGAGTCGGGCCGTGGTCGTAGGGCGGCGCGTCGTCGCCGTGCCAGACCAGCTCGACCCGGTCGCTCACCTCAGCCGGACCCCGGTTCCTCCGAATCCACCGGATCCGGGCGTGGCGGCCGGGAACGGATCCGGCTGCGGCCGGGTGGACGGCTGGTGGCGAGGCCCCGATCGGCCAGGAGCAGGGCGGCCAGCAGCAGGGTGGCCAGGCCGACCCACGGCGCCCGGCCGTGTGTGGGCATGCCGGCGGCGACCAGCACCCGGCCCGGTGTGGCCGGATGGAGGGGCGACAGGCCGGGAAGCAGCGCGTCCGACGGCGCCGAGCCCGTGGCCGCCTCCTCGGCGCTCTGGATCCGGACGGTGTAGAGGGTCGACCGGAGACCGAGGGTGTCGAAGAACCGCTGGCCATCGACGGCCATCGGCCCGCTGCTGCCGTTGAAGGTCAGCTCCAGGGCGCGGCCGGACGGACCGGTCCGGGACACCCGCACACCCGTCAGCGCCCCCCGGTAGCCGAAGCGACCGCCCAACTGGGCTAGCGGTACGGTCACGGCCCACGCCTGGGGATCGGGCGCCGCGTAGGTGGCCGGCTGGAGGTAGGGCGGGTTGGGCGAGCCCGGCCCGAAGCCCTCCTCGGCGGTGGCCGACACACCGCCGGCGCTGGCCGAGTAGACGGCCTCGGCCAGGCCCCCGCCGTACAGCAGGACCTTGCCCCTGGTGGCGGCGGCGGCCGCGGTGGTAGCCGGATCCTCGTTGCCGGCGCCGATGTAGACCTGGCACTGCTGGTCGTCGCACAACGGGCGCCCGGCGGCGACCGCGGCCATGGCGATGGTGCGGGCGGCGATGGCCTGGGCCTGCAGGGCGGCGGCCGGCCAGTTGGCCGGCACCTCCCCCATGCCCCGGAGGTACTGCTCGACGTCGACCGCATTGTTCAGGTGCAGCCCGCCGCCGCCGGCGGTGGCCTGGATCGTCCCCCGGTAGCTACGCCCTTCACCGGGGAGGGAGGTGGCCGAGTCGCCCGTCGGGACCGCCGACAGCCCGCGGGAGGAGATCGCCTCGGTCGGCGGGGGCGGAACGGTCGCCGGTGGGGTGACGCCGGGGCGGGCGACGATGGGGGCCGGCGCGCCCGGGGGGACCGTCGACGGCGACAGCGCGTTGAGCAGCGGGCTGAGCAGGCCGGTGGTCGGCGTGGTCACCGGCGCGGGGGACGTGGCCGGCCGGGCCGCGGTCGACGCCACCGCGGCGGTCGGGGCGGGGGTGATGCGGGCCAGGGACGCGCCGGAGATCGGCCTGGCCCGGTAGGCGCCCCCGGTGAAGGACAGCGACACGCTGCCCCCCGCGCTGACCGTCACCGGGAAGCCGGGCGACGGGGCGCCCGTCCCCCCGTCGAGGATCTGCCCTCCGCCCGGGAAGGAGACGACGACCGGCCCCGCCGAGTCCAGGACGCTGACCTGGACGGTGCCACTGCGCCGGCCGATCGAGGTCCCCGGGTAGAAGTGGGCCAGGATGTCGCCGGCCGACGCCCCGGCCGCGGCCATGGCGTAGGCCCCGTCCTGCGGCATCCCGACGCCGTGACCGAACCCCTTGCCCTCGATGATCAGGTTGGGTGCCGCCGGCGCCGCCTGCCCCGTCTCGGCGGCGTGGGCGGGAAGGGGGGCGAGGGAGGCCAGGAGCGCGGCGAGAGCACCCAGGGACCTGCGAGGCATCTCCTATTCTGTCACCTGGATGGACCGCTGGACAGGGGTCCGGGGGCGATCTCTCAGGCCCGGAGGAGGGCGTTCACTTCGCCGAAGTCGCCGGGCCGGCGGCGGCTGGGGTGATCGTCGTCGAAGAGTGTCCTGGCCGTGCGCGTCATGGGCGGCGCATGGCCCGGAGGGCCTGCCCGCCGACGAGCACGTCGCCCTTCCCGCCAGCGGCCACTGGCGCCTGATGCGAAGTATGATGCCATGATGCGGACCACGATCGATCTCCCCGACGATCTGCATCAAGCGGCCATGCTGATCGCCCGCGACCGGCACCAGACCCTCAGCCGGACGGTCGCGAGCCTGCTGCGCTCAGCGCTGGCGGGCGAGCATCACCACACCACGATCGAGATCGACGCTGACAGCGGGTTGCCGACGGTCCGCGTCGGGCGGGGGATCACAGCAGAGGACGTGGCCGCGGTCGACGAAGATGGTTGAGCGCACCCAGGGCGTGTGTCTTTTGGACGGCAACGTGCTGGTGGCGCTGGTGGTGGCCGAACACGTGCACCACGAGGCGGCCCGGGCATGGTTTTCCCGAGCCGGCCGGTTCGCGACCTGCCCGACCGTGCAGGGCACCCTGCTCAGACTGCTGGTCCGCCAGGGCACGAGCAGCAGCCACGCTCGCGAAGCGCTGACGGTGCTGACGGGACATTCCCGCCACGAGCAGTGGCTCGATGACCTCACCTATCTCGAGGTCGACCTGTCGCGTGTGCTTGGCCACCGGCAGGTGACCGACGCCTACCTCGCCGGGCTGGCCAGAGCCCGTCGTGGCCGGGTCGCGACGCTCGATCACGGCTTCGCGGTGACAGCCTCGGACGTGGCCGAGCTGGTCCCGGTCACCTCCGGTTGAGACGTGCGGTACGCCCGGGGGCGGCTACCGCCGGCGCATGATGGCGCCGGTCTTGCACCCGACGCAGAGGGTCGCCTCCGGGACGGCCTCGAGCCGGGCGTGGGGAATCTGCTGCTGGCAGACCTCGCAGGTCCCGTAGGTCCCGTTGTCCACCCTCCCGAGGGCGGCGTCGATCTCGCCCACCCGGGCCTGGGCGTCGCCGGCGACGACCAGCAGGCGGTCCCGCTCCACGCTCAGCGTGTCACCCTCCCCGAAGCCGTCCTCGTCGGCGATGTCCTGGCTGGCGCCGTCGTCGCTCAGCTCCATGGCCGAGGCGGTGAGCCGCTCCGCATCGGCCAGGTACGCCTGGCGGCGGACGAGCAGCTCGGCCCGCTGAGCGGCGAGGAACTTGCTGGGGGTCGTGGTGCTGGTCATCTCGATCTCTTTCTTTGTCCGCCTGATCGTACGTAGGCGAGAGGCGGTTCGTGGTGCGCGGCTCTTCCGGGTCGGTCTGTCACCGATCGGGACGCGCTGGCCGGCGGGTGAGCCTAGGTGGTGGGGAGGGGAAGCTCGGCGAGGTCGGAGACGACCACATCGGCGCCGGCCCGACGCAGGGCATCGTGCTGGCCGGCCCGTGCAACACCGACGACGAGCGCGAACTTCCCGGCCGCCCCCGCTGCCACCCCCGAGAGGGCGTCCTCGACCACCGCCGCCCGTCCCGGCTCGACATCGAGCCGGCGCGCCGCTTCCAGGAACATGGCCGGGTCCGGCTTCCCCTTCAGCCCGAGATCGGCGGTGACCACCCCGTCGACGCGGGTGTCGAACAGGTCGATGACCCCGGCCGAGGAGAGAACCTCCTCGGCATTGCGGCTGGCGCTGACGAGGCCGGTTTTCTTTCCGGTGGCGCGCAGGGCCTTGATCAGCACGACGGTGGAGTCGTACGGCCGCACGCCCTGCTCCCGCACGTGCTGGAGGAAGTAGGCGTCCTTGCCGTTGCCCATGGCGCAGACCGTGTCGTCGCCCGGGGGGTCTTCCGGCGTGCCTTCGGGAAGCTGGATGCCCCTGGACTCGAGGAAGCTGCGCACGCCATCGTAGCGGTTCTTGCCGTCGACGTAGCGCTCGTAGTCCGATTTCTCGTCGAAAGGGACGAACCCGGCGCCGGTCGCCTCCGCCTGCTTCTGCAGGTAGGTGTCGAAGAGCTTCTTCCACGCCGCGGCGTGGACGGTTGCCGTCTCCGTCACCACGCCGTCCATGTCGAAGATGACGGCATCCAGATCGTCGAGTCTGGGCGTCGGTCGCTCGGTCATCGGCGCCATCCCATCACGCCGGCCGGGCCTCGGACCAACCGCCGCCGTCTCGGGAGGCGACGAAGCGGCCCGGCCCGATGCCCGACGCCGGTCCGCGGCCGATCGCCACGGCCGCCGGCCCGTCGAGGTCGAGCACCAGTTGATCGGTGGTGACCTCGACGTGGACGTGCACCCCTCGCCACTGGAGCGCGAACGCCAGGCTGCGCCAGGAGCGGGAGGGGCACGGATCCACGCGGAGGGCGTCGCCGTCGGCCCGGACCCCGCCGAAGCCGAAGACGGCCGCCTGCCACAACCCGCCCATGGTGGCGATGTGCACGCCGTCGTGGGCGTTGCCCATGCGGTTGTCCAGGTCGACACCGCCGGCCAGGTCGAAATAGCCCTCCGCCGCCTCCAGGTCGCCGACCCGGGCCGCCACCAGGGCGTGGATCGCAGGTGACAGCGAGCTCCCGTGCGACGTGCGGGGCTCGTAGTAGCGGTAGTTGGCGGCGGCCACGTCGGGCCCGACCAGGTCCGGCAGCAGGAGGCCGAGCATGATCACGTCGGCCTGCTTGACCACCTGGGTGGTGCGCAGCCGCTCGACGCCGACCACCATCTCGCCGGTGAACGGCCGGGGCGCCAGATCGACGGCCCGGACGCCTTCGAGTTCATAGAAACCGTCGAACTGCTCGTAGCGCAGGGTCTCGGGGTCGAAGCCGTCGACCAGGCCACCGGCGACGCCCAGCCAGCGGGCGCGCTCCCCTGCGTCGACGCCGAGGGCGGCGGCCACGGCGGGCAGCTCGTCGCACAGTCGGTCGGCCGCCTGGAGGTTCCAGCGGGCCAGCACGTTGGTATAGGCGTTGTCGTCGACGCCCTCGTGGTACTCGTCGGGGCCGATCACCATGCGGATGTGATGTCGACCGTCCGGTCCGACCTCGGCCCGGGAAGCCCAGAACCGGGCCGTCTCCAGGACGATCTCGGCGCCCATCTCGGCCATGAACCCGTCGTCGCCGGTGACCTGGCGGTAGTGGCAGACGGCCCAGGCGACGTCGGCGGCGATGTGGTGCTCCTGCACGCCGGTGAGGATGGTCAGCCGGATGCCGTCGGGCAGCCAGACGAACTCCGGCGTGGTCTCCTCGCCCGTATCGGCCGACTCCCAGGCGTACAGGGCGCCGGCGTAGCCCAGCCGGGCCGCCTTGGCCCGGGCCGCCGGCAGGGTCCGGTGCCGGTAGGCCAGGAGGGCCCGGGCCGTCTCGGGGTGGGTCCAGACGAAGAACGGCAGGACGAAGATCTCGGTGTCCCAGAAGACGTGGCCCCGGTAGCCGGGACCGGTCAGGGCCCGGGCCCCGATCGACGCCCGGTCGCTCTCCGGGTCGCCGGCCGAGATCAGGTGGTAGAGGGCGAAGCGCAGGTCCCGCTGGGCCCCCGGGTCACCCTCCACCACCACGTCGGCGTCGACCCACCGCTCGCGCCAGGCCCGCCGGTGGCGAGCCCGGAGGCCGTCGATCCCCTCGGCCTCGGCGCGCGCCAGCGACGCCGACGCGCCGGCGTCCCCGTCCCGGTCCACGGCGACCAGCCGGTGGACCCTGCCGTCCTCGCCCCGGGCGGTGGCGATGGCGAAGGAGGCGGTTCCGCCGTTGCGGCCGGTCAGGGAGATGTGAGCCCGACCGCCGACGACGGCCCTGGCTGCGGCGCCCACGGAACCGCCCGCCGCCGCCGGGGGCAGGTCGCCGGCGCCCGCCCCCTCGGCCTCGAGGGCGAGAATCGCCCGGTCGGCCAGCGACGCGAACCGGCTGGCCCGCACGCCGCCGCCGTCCCGGAACAGCACGGCCTGGCGCAGGTCGAGGATCCGCCGACGCGGCGGCCCGTCGCCGCCGTCGCCGGTTGCATCCAGTGCCGTCCACTCGGGCCCCCGGACCAGCTCCGGCCCGGCCTGCTCGTGAGGATCCCAGCCGAACGTCCCGGCCACATAGAGCGCGGGCAGCGACTCCGGCGACCCCTCCTCGATCGACCCGCGGGTACCGGTACGCCCGTTGCCCACCGTCAGCCACGACTCCGCCTCCCGCTCCCGCCCCGGCTCCAGGTCGTCCACGACCAGGCGCCACCCGGCGTCGTCGACGGGGGTGGGAAACGCCTTCCGGGCGTGGACCAGCCGGTCGAGGGCGGCGAGGTCCGGGTCGACCAGGACCGCGTCGGCACGGCCCGCCCCCACCAGACGGCGGCGCGCCCAGTCGCCGGGGTCGCCGTCGCCGGCCCACGTGACCAGTCGGCCGGGGCGGTCGGCGGGCAGGGCGGGATCCCCCGCCCCGGCCGCGGGGACGACGACCACATCGACGCCGGCGACGAGCAGCGCGGCCAGCTGCCCGGTGAGGACGGCGGGATCGATGCCGGAACGGTCGTTCCCCGGGTCCCAGTGGACCACGACGGCCTCGATCACGACGGACCCGCCGCGTGAGCGCCTCGGAAACGGCCCTCGGGGCGGGTCGGAGCAATCTCCCTCTGCACGGGCGCGGACGTTAACGGTCCCGGAACATAGGTTGGGCGCACATGGCATCACTACCCAGACTCGCGCTGCGGGCCAAGGTCTCTTCGCTGCGCGTCTCCCGGCGGGCCGGAGTCGCCTTCATGGCCCTCACCCTCGGGATGACGGCATGCGGTGGCAGTGGCGGTGGCTCCCGGGCCGGGGGCGCCGGAGCCACGTCGACCACGACCGTCGCCCCCCCCACCTCGCCCGAGGCGCCCACCACGTCCACCACCGTCGCCGTCCCGGCGGCGTGGCACACCCGGGCGGCGGCGCCCACGTCCCGGCAGGAGGTGGCCTCGGCGGTGCTCGACGGGCGGGTCTGGGTCATCGGGGGGATCACCACCGCCGGCGCGTCGGCCATCGTCGAGTCCTACGACCCGGCGGCCGACCGCTGGTACCCCGGGCCGGCGCTGCCCCTCGCCCTGCACCACGCGGCCGCCTCCGTCTACCGGGGCGAGATCGTGGTCGCCGGAGGCTTCGTGGCCGCCGCCGGCGACCTCTACACCCAGGCCAGCGACCGCGTGCTGGCGCTCCGCAACGGTGCATGGGTCGACCTCCCCCGCCTCCGCCGGCCGAGGGGCGCGGCGGCGGCCGCCACCGTGGGGAGCTCGCTGGTCGTGGCGGGCGGTCGCGACGGCGCCGCCCTCATCGGCCCGACGGAGGTCTTCGACGGCACCGCCTGGCGGGACGCGGCGGCCATCCCCACCCGGCGCGATCACCTGTCGGCCGTCTCCGACGGCAGGTCGATCTTCGCCGTGGGCGGCCGGTTCCTCGCCTCGGGCGCCCTCTCGGCCGCGTTCGAGCGCTACGACCCGGCGACCGATGCCTGGGAGCGCCTCCCGGCCATGCCCACGGCGCGGGCCGGCCAGGGCGCCACGCTCGTCGGTGGACGGGTTGTCGTGGCCGGCGGCGAGGACCCCTCCCACGTCTACGCCGAGGTCGAGGCCTACGACATCACCCGCCAGGCGTGGTCGACACTGCCCCCGCTGCCGACGCCGAGGCACGGCCTGGCGCTCGAACGGGTCGGTTCCCAGGTGCTCGCCCTGGTCGGGGGAACGTCGTCCGGCGTCGCTCCCTCCACCCGGGCCGAGGCCCTCGAACCGCTCAGCTGACGATCGTGCCCCGGGCATGGAGCTCGCTGAGCAGCGCCAGGCCGAGCGCGAAGACGGCCACCGTCGACCACAGCAGCCTGGGCCGGCGGGACAACCACTCGGCCGCCACCGCAAAGCACGGAAAGGCGGCGAGGGTGTACCGGCCCATGCCGACGAAGTCCTTCGTCGACACCGCGGTGAGCAGTACCGCCACCACCGCGAACACCCCGTAGCCCACTCCCAGGCGGCGGAATACGAGGGGAATGAAGGCAGCCACGACCGCCGTGGCCAGGGCGTTCATGCCCAGGTGGCCGACGTGGCCGGTGATCCACGGCCCGTACCACATGGCCTTGACCCAGTGGACCTTGAACCAGGTGTGGAAGCCGGGCGGCTGGTCCCATCCCCGTGCCCCGGCGGTGTCCATGAACGCCAAGGGCCTCCCGAACCGGATCCAGAGGAACGCACAGAACCCGGCCAACCCGACCGGAGCGAGCAGCAGGCCGGCGTCGGCGGAGGTGAAGCGGCTGCGGACCTCGGCCCACCCCTGCGCCCGTCGCGGCCCACGTCCCCTCACCACGCCCTTGCGCTCCAGTGCCACGACCCAGAGGCCGAGGATGACCGCCACCCCCACCGGCCGGGTGGACGTGGCCAGGGCAGCCGCCAGCCCCGCCACCACGGGCCGGTCGTACTCGAGGGCGACGAAGGCGGCCAGCGTCGCGAACAGGAACAGCGCGTCGCCGTAGACCGCGCCCATCAGATAGAACGCGAACGGGTAGAGGAGCAGGAGGAGCACGGCGATGCGCGCCGTGCGCAGGCTGAGGACCCGTGCGCACCACCGGTGGAGCAGGATGGCGGCGCCCATCCCGCTGGCGACGGTCAGCCCGATGCCGGCGAGCACCGGGCCGCCCCCCCAGGGGGCAAGCCAGCGCATCAGCAGGGGGTAGGCGGGGAAGAACGCAACCGGCGACTGCCGATCCATGCTGAAGAACCGGTACCCCCGTCGGGCGATCCCCGTGTACCACCAGCCGTCCCACCAGGTGAAGGCGTGGTACCAGCGCCGCCCCTGGAAGCTCCGGTGGTGGACGTGCATCGGAGCCAGAAGGCCGTGGGCGGCGACCGAGATGGCGATGACCGCGCCGGCCACCGAAGCGAAGGCCAGGACGGGGAACCACCGGTCCGCGCCGGTCGGCCCGGAACCGCCCTGCCTCGACGTGGCGACCGGGGGCAAGGCCCCCGTCGGGCCTGCGGGCGCGTCCTCCCGCCCCCGCTCCGTCTGCCACATGGTCACGCTGCCCCCCGGCGATACGTCGAGCCGGGAGGATAGGTCCGATTCCCGGCGACTGCACCGGATCCGGTGTCCGTCCTCCAGCTGCCGACGAGGCCGACACGCGGGGTGCGGGTGTTCGTTCGCGAGAGGGGCGCCGAGAATGTCAGGTGGCCGTCGGCAGGCCGATGATCGACCATCCCAGATCGGGGAACCCGGCCGCGGCCGCCACGTGCGCCGAGGCGGCGTTGCTCAGCCCGTGGAGGTAGATCGGCACCCCGCCGCGCCGCAGGATGCGCCGCGCCGCCCGGGCCACCAGACCCCGCGCCAGGCCCTTCCCCCGCCACGCCTCCTCGGTCGCCACCGCCACCTCCTGGCCCAGGTCGTCGTGGCGCTTGATGCCCAACCCGGCGACGTACCGGCCGTCGTCGCCGAACACGACCAGCACCTCCCCGCCGAAGGGCCGCAGCCAGGCAGGCACCCGAGCGTCCTCGGCGGGCACCCACTCCCCCATCCTGCCAAGGTCCGGCACCGTGGTCGCGAACCGGAAGGCGCCGCGGCCGACCTGGCCGCCGGGCCGGCCGAGCGCGGCGGGCAGCCGGTCGAGGACGCTGTCCAGGCTGCCGTCGCCCTGCATCACCGCGGCAACGCGGTCGGGTGGCACGGACAGGATGGTGCCCTCCGGCGTCGAGACGCCGGCCAGCGAGCGCACCCTGCCGTCCCAGCCCGCAGCTTGACGTGCCGCGCTGCCGACGACGGTCACCCCACCCGTGGGCGGCCAGGCGCCCAGCCACCGGCGGAGGTGCCGGGCGAGACGGTCCTGGACCTCGTCCGGGGTCGGAGAGGTCGATGCGGTGTCCATGCTGCCGACAGGATGCCCGATTCGCGCATCGTGAACCGTTGGAACGGGCGCGATGTGGGTAGCGGCGATCCGGACGGTCGCCGGTGTCGAAGAACAGCAGGCGAGGCGGTTCCTCGCCGACCCACAGAGGTCTCTCAGGAATCTCCAAGGAACGGGCCGTTAACTCAAGGTGAGCGAAATGGAGACGGCAATGAGCGACAACTTCGAGCACGTTGGATGGTCGGAAGGGGACGCGGCGTGGGCCGTCCCGGACCTCGGGCAGCCGACGTGGCAGTCGACGCCCCCGTCGATGTCCCCGTCGGGCCCGCCTCCCGTGCCGCCCCATTCGGGCCCGGGCAGCACCGTGCTCGTGCTGGTCGCCGCAGTGGTGGCCTTCATGCTCGCCCTCGGGGTCGGCTCCATCGCCGCCCGGCGCACCTCGGACAGCTCATCGTCGAACGGCATCGCCGCCAGCCCCTTCACCACCGTTCCGCCGGCGACGAGCGGTAGCAACGGAACCGACACCTCCTCCCCCTCGTCGGCGAACGCGGTGGTCGAC
Source organism: Actinomycetota bacterium (assembly GCA_030946525.1). GTDB lineage: Bacteria > Actinomycetota > Acidimicrobiia > Acidimicrobiales > AC-14 > CADCTB01. The sequence continues at coordinate 15,999 of JALYYN010000040.1, forward strand.
AAGGTCGACGACGCCATCGTCAACATCACCACCACCCTGGGCTACGAGAACGGGGCGGCCGCCGGGACCGGAATGGTCCTTACGTCGTCGGGCCAGGTGCTCACCAACAACCACGTGGTCCAGGGCGCCACCCGGATCACCGCCACCGTCTCCACCACCGGCAAGAGCTACACGGCCACCGTGGTCGGCACCTCCCCGACCGATGACATCGCCCTGCTCCAGCTCGACGGCGCGTCGAACCTCAAGACGGTCACCGTCGCCACCGCCGCCGCCAAGATCGGTGACCCGGTCGTCGCCATGGGCAACGCCGGCGGCCAGGGCGGGTTGCCCTCGGTCGCCACCGGCGAGGTGGTCGCCCTCGACCAGGCCATCACCGCCACCGACGAGGGCGGCGGTAACGCCCGGCGCCTGGTCAACCTCATCCAGGTCAGCGCCCCGATCGAGTCGGGTGACTCCGGCGGCCCGCTGGCCAACGCCGCCGGCGAGGTTATCGGCATCGACACCGCCGCCTCGGTGAGCGGCGGACGGCTCCGCTCGAGCACCACGGAGGGCTACGCCATCCCGATCACCAAGGCCATCGGCATCGTCAAGCAAATCCAGTCGGGCGTCAGCAACGACCAGATCCACCAGGGGCTTCCCGCCTTCCTCGGGGTGCAGCTCTCCCCGACTGCGGGCCCGGTCGGCGGGGCGCTGGTCTCCGGGGTCGAGTCCGGGCTCCCGGCCGACTCCGCCGGCATCGCCGCCGGTGACACGATCGTCTCCGTCAACGGCACCGCCGTCTCCTCCGCCGCCTCCCTGTCGACCGCCCTGGCCGGCCACAAGCCGGGTGACAAGGTGACCATCGGCTGGCAGACCGCCTCGGGCAGCTCGAAGACGGCCAAGGCCACCCTGGCCACCGGCCCGGCCGACTGAGTCGGGCTCCCGGCCGGCTGGATCACCGACGCCGTGAGCACGCGGTCAGCCGGCCACGTGCTCCCGGAACCACGTCCCCCAGTCGGGGACGCTGCCGTCGACGTCGGTGAAGCCGTACTCCCGGGCCAGGGCCACGGCGGCGACCCCATGTGCGCGGAGGTCCTCGGTCTGCGCCACCGCCAGGCGGATCACCGACGCCTTGGCCAGGTCGTAGAACAGGCTGCCGCGGTAGCCGTCGGTGTCACCGTCGGTCACCTCGACGATCAAGCCCCCGCCCGCGCCACCATCACCGGGGCTTGGCGCGCCGGTGAGTTTCTGCCACCCGGGCGGTCAGACGGTCGTGCGACCCTCACCCACGCTGCGCCGGAGCAGGTCCGCCAGGGTGCGCCGCTCCGTCGATGACAGGTCCTCGAGCAGGGGCAGGCCGACGGTCAGGCCGTCCCAGTGCTCCTCGCGCAGCTTTTGGCCGGCCTCGGTCAGGACCAGGCGCTTGACCCGCCGGTCGTCCGGGGACATCCGGCGCTCGACCAACCCCCGGGCCTCTAGGCGGTCGACGATCCCGGTCACGTTCGAGGCGTCGCAGCACAGGCGCTCGGCCAGCTCCCGCATCGCCACCGGCTCGTCGAGCTCGCGCAGCGCCATGGCCTGGGCGAAGGAGAGGTCGAAGTGGGCCGAGCGGTCGGTGAAGCGCTGGCGCAGGTCGCCCGTCAGGCGGAACAACAGGTCCACCAGCTCCTCCAGACCGGGCTCGTCGTCGCTACCGTCACGCTCACCGGCCGACGCGCGGGCATCGCCTGCGGCCCGGCTGCTGTTCGTCACCATCCGTCCACGATAGTTCATGGAGAAGATGGTTGACAACCTTCATCATCCGCGCTTTCATGTACCGGACCGGCCCATCGAATTCGGTCTTCTCAACCAAAGGCGCTTGTCCCCCACGAAGCGTCCGGCCCCATCCGGCGCCGCCGTGAAATGCGGAGCGTCGGCCCCGACCGGTGGCCCATCATCTGGCGGTGACCGGTGGCGGTCCTACCTCCAGAGTCGGCCTCGACTTCCACCCCTGCCCATCCCGAGCCCCGGAGGATGTACCCGTGATCCGAATCGCTGACTTCTGCTACCGCCGGCGCCGGTACGTGCTGCTGGCCTGGGTCCTGGTGTTCGTCGGAGTGATCGTGGCCGGCAGCGCCCTGCCCGCCGAGCACAAGGCCAACTACCAGACCCCGGGGAAGGAGTCCACCAAGGCCTACAGCCTGCTCGCCGACCGCTTCCCCACCCGCAAGGGCGACGCGGTGAAGCTGGTCTTCGCCGGGAACCTGGATGATCCCGCGGTGAGGTCGCAGATCGACGGCGTGATCGCCACCGCTTCCGCCCGGCCCCACGTCAGCGGGGTCACCAGCCCGTTCACCCCGGAGGGGGCCGCCCAGCTCGCCCAGGACCACCGGGTCGCCTATGCCGAAGTCCACTTCGACACCACCTTCGACAAGCTGGTCAGCACCGACGCCCACTTCCAGAAGAACTTCCTCGACGCCGTCCAGCCCGGGCAGCGGCCCGGCCTCGACGTCGAGGTCAGCACCTTCGTCGCCGAGCAGCAGCTCGGTTCCGAGGCCATCGGCCTGGTGTTCGCCGCCTTCATCCTGCTGCTCGCTTTCGGCTCCGCCCTGGCCATGGGCCTGCCGATCGTCACCGCCCTCTTCGGGCTGGGCATCGGCGCCACCCTCGGCGGTGTGGCATCCCGGTTCATCCAGACGCCGGAATGGGCCGCCACCGTCGCCACCATGATCGGCCTCGGCGTGGGCATCGACTACTCGCTGTTCATCATCACCCGCTACCGCGCCTCGCTCCGGAGCGGCCTTTCGCCCCGGGAAGCAAACATCACCGCCATGGGCACGGCCGGGCGGGCCGTGTTGTTCGCCGGTGGGACGGTGGTGATCTCCCTCCTCGGCATGCTCACCATGGGCCTGAGCTATCTCAACGGTGTCGTCTCGTCTTCTGTGTTCGCGGTGGTGACGATGCTGGCGGCATCGCTCACGCTGTTGCCGGCGGTCCTGGGGTTCGTGGGCACCAACATCGACAAGCTGCGCGTGCCGTTCACGGGCCGGGAGTCCCACCAGGGTAAAAAGGCCTTTTTCTACCGGTGGAGCCGGGTGGTCCAGCACCGGCCATGGTTCGCGTTCATCGGCGGGGCGTTGGTGCTGCTCATCATCACCCTGCCGGTCCTCTCCCTCCGCTTCGGGTTCCCGGATGCCGGGAACAACGACAAATCGGAGACGTCGCGCAAGGCCTACGACGAGTTGACGGCCGGGTTCGGCGCAGGATTCAACGGCCCACTGCTGGTGGTGGCCGACCTCAAGGGCGTCGCAAACCCCGACGCCGCCATCGCCCAGCTCACCGACGCGGCCAAGGCCACCAAAGACGTGGCCTTCGTGGCCCCGGCCAGGAAGAACCCGGCCAACGACACGGCCATCATCACCGTCTTTCCGAGGGAGAAGCCCCAGGCCGACTCGACTGCCCAGGTCGTGCATCGCCTCCGCGACGCGGCGCTGCCACCGGTGATGCGCTCGACCGGGGCCAAGGTCCTGGTCGGGGGCTTCACCGCCATCTCGGTCGACCAGAGCGACTACATCACCCGGCGCCTGCCGATCTTCATCGGCGCTGTCGTGCTCCTGTCGTTCCTCCTGCTGACCACGGTGTTCCGGTCGCCGCTCGTGGCCCTGAAGGCCGGCATCATGAACCTGCTGTCGATCGCCGCGGCCTACGGGGTGATGTCCTTCGCCGTGCAGGGCAGCTGGTTGGGCAACTTGTTCAACATCCCGGAGACGCCGATCCCGGCGTTCATACCGATGATCATGTTCGCCATCCTGTTCGGGCTCTCGATGGACTACGAGGTGTTCCTGCTCAGCCGCATCCGGGAGGAGTACGTGCGCACCGGCGACAACGGTCTCGCCGTGGCCGACGGGTTGGCAGCCACGGCCCGGGTCATCACCGCGGCGGCGGCGATCATGGTGTTCGTGTTCGGGGTGTTCATCTTCGACCCCAACGTCTTCATCAAGCAGATCGGCATGGGGCTCACCACGGCGGTGCTGGTCGACGCCACCATCGTGCGCATGGTGCTGGTGCCCGCCACCATGGAGCTGCTCGGCAACGCCAACTGGTGGATGCCCGGCTGGCTCGGCAAGCTCGTGCCCGAGGTGCACATCGAAGGCGAAGCCGCCGTCCAAGCCGAGTTGGCCCTCCTGCTGGCCGAGGAGGAGCAGAAGGTCTGACGAAGGGGGGGCCTGCTACTCCACGTGGATGTGGGGCAGCATGCGATCGAGCCAGGACGGCAACCACCAGTTGGCCTTGCCCGCCAGCTCCATCGTCGACGGCACGAGCATCATGCGGACGACGGTGGCGTCGACCAACACGGCGACGGCCATGCCGAGCCCGATCATCTTCACCGTCGGGTCGGGATTGGTGACGAACGACAGGAACACCGCGATCATGATCAGCGCCGCTGCGGTGATCACCCG